>NZ_JBXUOV010000327.1:0-2951 GCF_057196585.1 Micromonospora sp. ATLC20 | reverse complement strand
GTCCGGCGGTCAGCGCGGCGACGCCGCCGCCGGGCCCGATGGCGGACAGCTCGCCGTCGCGGGGGCCGCCGAACGGCACCGTGGCGTCGGCCGGCACCAGCCGTAGCGGGCTGGTGGTGAGCCGGTCCCCGGCCCGGGCCGGCAAGGTGAGCCGGAACTGCGCGCCCTGCCCGGGCGCGCCCCACGCCTCCAGCCAGCCGCCGTGCAGGCGGGCGTCCTCCAGGCTGATCGACAGGCCCAGCCCGGTGCCGCCGGTCTGCCGGGCGCGCGACGGATCGGCCCGCCAGAAGCGGTTGAACACCAGCTTCTCCTCCCCCGGCTTGAGGCCGACCCCGTGGTCCCGCACGGTGATCGCCACCGCACTCTGGTCCTGACCCAGGGTGATCCGTACCGGCTTGGCCTCGCCGTGCTCGACCGCGTTGCCGACCAGGTTGCGCAGCACCCGCTCGACGCGGCGCGGGTCGACCTCGGCGATCACCGGAGTGTCCGGCAGGTCCAGCTCGATGGTCACCCCGACCCGCTCGGCCAGCCCGGCCAGCCGCTCGGTGACCCGGTGCACCACCGGCACCAGGTCGGTCGGCTCGCTGTCCAGCACCGCGAAACCGGCGTCGAACCGGCTGATCTCCAGCAGGTCGGTGAGCAGTTCCTCGAACCGGTCCAGCTCGGCCTGGAGCAGCTCGGCGCTGCGGGCCACCGCCGGGTCGAACTCGTCGCGCTCGGCGAAGATCAGGTCGGCGGCCATCCGGACCGTGGTCAGCGGCGTCCGCAGTTCGTGCGAGACGTCGGAGGTGAACCGGCGTTGCAGCCGGGACATCTCCTCCAGCCGGAGGATCTGCCGTTGCAGGTTCGTCGCCATCTGGTTGAACGAGGCCGCCAGCAGCGCGAGGTCGTCCTCGCCGGAGACCACCATGCGCTGGTCCAGCAGACCGGCGGAGAGCCGCTGCGCGGTGCGCGCGGCCACCCGTACCGGGGTCACCACCAGTCGGGTGACCAGGGCGGCCAGCAGGCCGAGCAGCAGCACCAGCGCCACGCCGGTGGCGACCACCGTGGCCCGGGCGTCGGCCGCCGTCGCGTCCTGCCGGGCCAGCGGTACGAGGTAGTAGAGCTCGACCTGCCCGAACTTGGTCGGCACCGGAGAGCCGTAGACCAGGTATTTCGTCCGCTCGCCGCCGAGCGAGCCGGTACGGATCTGGTGCGCGACCTTGCCCGAGGCGACGGTGGCCCGCAGCTCGTCGCCGATCACCGTGTCCACCGGCACGTCGGGCGTGGTCCGCGGCTCGATGAACTCGGCGAAGTTGTCGGCGGTGATCGCCACCACCACGCCGCTGGTCTGGGTGGGGTCGCCGCCGGCCAGGTAGTTGACGGTGCCGTCGATGGTGTTCTGGAGCTGCGCCTCCTGCGGCTGGCTGTAGAGGTTGAACTGCTTGGCCGCGTACTCGCTGCCGTTGCTCAACCGCAGCCGCACGTCGGTCTCGGCGTTCTCCAGCAGGATGCTGGTGATCTTGTCAGCGATCAGATAGGCGAAACCGCCCACCAGCAGACTCGACGCCACCAGCGTGATGGTGACCACACGGACCTGGAGCGACCGCCGCCACGCCTGGTGCACGGCTGCCACCAGCCGGGCGACGCGGCCGGTCAGGGCGAGCCAGAGCGCCCGCACGGCGGAGAGCCGGCGGGGCGCGGGGGTCGGCGACTCGGGCAGCGAGGTCAGCACAGTGCTGACCAGGCTATCCGGTACCCGCCTTGTAGCCCACGCCCCGCACGGTCAGGATGATTTCGGGTCGCTCCGGATCCGGCTCGATCTTGGCGCGCAGCCGCTGCACGTGCACGTTGACCAGGCGGGTGTCCGCCGCGTGGCGGTAACCCCAGACCTGCTCCAGCAGCACCTCGCGGGTGAAGACCTGACGCGGCTTGCGGGCGAGCGCGACCAGCAGGTCGAACTCCAGCGGCGTCAGCTTCACCTCCTCGCCGTCGCGGCTGACCGTGTGGGCCGGCACGTCGATGGTGATCTGGTTGCCGGGCGGGCCGATGGTCAGCATCTCCGGCGCCACGTCCTCGCCCCGGCGCAGCCGGGCCCGCATCCGGGCCACCAGCTCCTTGGGCTTGAACGGCTTCACCACGTAGTCGTCGGCGCCGGACTCCAGCCCGAGCACCACGTCGACGGTGTCGCTCTTGGCGGTCAGCATCACGATCGGCACGCCGGACTCGCCCCGGATGGCGCGGGCCACGTCGATGCCGCTCATGCCCGGCAGCATCAGGTCGAGCAGGACGATGTCGGGTCGGCTGTCGCGGAAGGCGGCCAACGCCCGTTCGCCGTCCGCGACGAAGGACGGCACGAAGCCCTCGCTGCGCAGCACGATGCCGAGCATCTCGGCGAGGGCGGGGTCGTCGTCGACCACGAGTACCCGGGCTCTCATGGGGTTTATCGTTCCATCCCCGTTCGTCTGGAGTGTTCGGTGTTCGGCGTCTCCACGGCACCGTAGCGCCGGGCGGCCCCGCGCACCACAGCAAGTCGGCGTGGCCGCCCAGCGTGGCGCGCCGGAGCGGACGGGTCCACCGGATGCGGACCCGCCGTGCAACCATGATCCCCCGGGCGTCGCCCCGCCCGCCACCTCCGCTCGCCCCCGCCCAGGAGTACGCGTGCCCGACGCCGGCCCGACCGCGGTGCTGCCGCGCCGTCCGCTGACCGTCGGCGAGCTGCTCGACGCGGCCGTGCTGCTGCTGCGCGACCAGGCCCGGGTGCTCGTGCCGCTCGCCCTGCTGCTCGCCCTCGCCGAACAGGCGGTGCTCCACCCGCTGCGCATGCTCGCCGAGACCGAACCGCCGTACTGGTGGCCGGTGGAGTTCGGCGACACCCTCCCGGAGTACTGGCTGCTGCTGGCGGCCGGCGCGGGCACCGAGGCGGCGATCGTCGCGCTGCTCGGCGCCCCGGCGGCGCGCGGCGCCGGGGC
>NZ_JBXUOV010000326.1:0-2975 GCF_057196585.1 Micromonospora sp. ATLC20 | reverse complement strand
GCCCCGGGTCAGCCGCCGGGGGCGGGCGCGGGTCGCGCCGGTGCCGGTGAACCGGGTGTGCCGGCCGGTTCGCCGCCGGCCGGCTGCGACGCGGCATACGCGCCGGCGCCGATCGCCAGGTACAGCCCGCCGAACAGCCAGAACGCGGCGAACAGGAAGCCGCGCTCGGCCATCGCGGAGATCATGACGAGCGCGCCGGCCAGGGCGGTCACCGCGTACCCCGCCCGGATCCCGCACGCGCACAGCGCGCCGACGACGAGGGGCCCGGCGATCCACAGCGCCGCGCCCACCCAGCCGACGCCGACCGAGCCACCTGCGGTCGCGACGGTCACGAGCACGCCGGGCATCGCCACGACGCCGCCGGTCAGGTAGCGCCACCAGCGTCCACCGGCGCCGCGCCGCATCGCCCACGGCACGAGCGCCGCCGCCCCGGCCACCAGCGCGAGCGGGAAGTAGTACAGCCCGATCTCGCCGGACGCGCAGGCGAACAGCGTCAGCGCCGCCGCGCCGGCGAACCGGGCCGCGCCGCGGGCCCGGCCCTGCAGCACGAGCGGCGCGGCCACGAGGAGCGCCGGCAGCAGCGTGAGCAGCGCGATGCCGGGGCCGAACCGCCGGACGACGCCCTGCTCGCCGGAGTCCGCGCCGAACGGGTCCACCGGCACCGCGGACGGCAGCAGGAAGCTGACGCACACGGCGATCAGCACACCGGCGGCCACCGCGACCACTGACAGCGTCCGGGCGGCCCGCTCCGCGCCGTCCTGGACCGGCAGGCCCAGTTCCTCCCGCGCCTGGCCCGCCACCGCGCCCGGTGCGCCGAGTCCGGCGAGGATCTCGGCGGTGTCGCGTCCGCTGTCGAGCGCGTCGGCGATGTGCGCGCGGACGTCCGCGACGATCTCGCGTGCCGCGTCCGGCGGGATCTCCGACAACTCCGCGTCGAGGGCCCGCAGATAGGTCTCCGCCGCCTCCGGGAGGCCGTCGTCGCTCATGTCTCCTCCGCCATCAGCTCGTCCACGTGCGGCTGGATCTCCCGCCACACCGCCGCGAACATCCGCAGGTGCGCCCGCCCCTGATCGGTGATCGTGTAGTACCGCCGGGCGTGCCCCTGCTCGGGCGCCACCCACCGGGTCTCCACCGTGCCCGCCTGCCGCATGCGGGCGAGCAGCGGATAGAGGCTGCCCTCACTCGCGGTCAGGTCGCGGACGGCGAGCCACTCGGCCAGTTCCAGGCCGTACATGTCGCGTCGCGAGAGCAACGCGAGCACGCAGTACTCCAGCACGCCCTTGCGGATGTTCGTGGTGATCCGCTCACGTGCGCCGTCCATGCGACGCAAGATACCTTGCTATGCAAGACATGTGGCGCGAGGGGTCCGCGGCACGCCGCGCTCGGCGCACCGCGGACCGGGGCCGGTCAGAGCGTCCGGTACGAGACGAAGGTGCCGCGCGTCGTCCAGCCCCGGAACAGGTCGTCCGGCGCGGCCTGCGGCGATTCGAGTGTCGGACATCGATCGACGTGCATTGACACATTTCGTTACGGCGGTGATAGTAACTGCAAAGCTCCCGCCGGTCCCTCCGCTGGGACGCATCGCGGCGGCGCCACACCGACGTGGCCGGCACACCGCCACCACCACCGTCCAGGGAGCGCCGTCACGACGTCCCCTGGAGGACGCATGAGAAGAAGATCGAAGATCTACGCGGGGCTGGCGGCCGCCCTCGTCCCGCTCGCCTCCGTGGTCGTGGCGCTCGGCGCGACACCCGCGGGCGCCGCGATCGGCGGCTCGGGGCCCTACCCCGCCGACTACGAGACCTCGTCGAGCCTGCCCAACCACACCATCTTCCGTCCCCAGACGCTCCCGTCCGAGCGCCTTCCCGTCCTGGTCTGGGGCAACGGTGCCTGCTCGGCGAACGGGCTGTCGCAGGGCAACTTCCTGCGCGAGATCGCCTCCCACGGCTTCCTCGCCATCGCCAACGGCGCACCGAACGGCTCCGGCTCCACGAACGCGCAGATGCTCACCCAGTCCATCGACTGGGCGGTGGCGGAGAACTCGCGGTCGGGGAGCAAGTACTACAACCGGATCGACACCACCAAGATCGCCGTGGCCGGGTTCTCCTGTGGCGGCGTCGAGGCGTACGCGGTCTCGAACGACCCGCGCATCACCACCACCGGCATCTTCAGCAGCGGCCTGCTCAACGACGCCGACGACTACCAGTTGCGGCGCCTGACCAAGCCGATCGCGTACTTCATCGGTGGGCCCAGCGACATCGCCTACCCGAACGCGATGGACGACTGGGGCAAGCTGCCGTCCGGGCTGCCCGCCTTCATGGGCAACCTGAACGTCGGGCACGGCGGCACGTACGACCAGCCCAACGGCGGCGAGTTCGGCCGGGTCGCGGTGCTCTATCTCAAGTGGCGCCTGAAGGGCGACATCAGCGCCGGCGCCAACTTCGTCGGCCCCGACTGCGGTCTGTGCCGCACGCAGTGGAGCGTCCAGCAGAAGAACCTGACGCTGGACGCGCCGCCACCCACCACTCCCCCGCCCACGACCCCACCGCCCACCACGCCGCCGCCGACCACACCGCCGCCCACCACCCCGCCGCCGCCGGGCGGGGCCTCCTGCACCGCCGTCTACGCCGTCCAGGACCAGTGGAACGGCGGGTTCGTCGCAGGCGTGACGGTGACCGCGGGGAGCACCGCGCTGACCGGCTGGCGCGTCACGCTCACCCTGCCCGGCGGCGCCGCGATCAGCTCGCTGTGGAACGGCGTGCCCAGCGGCACCAGCGGCACCGTCACCGTGGCGAACCAGAGTTACAACGGACGGCTCGGCGCGGGGCAGAGCACCACCTTCGGCTTCCAGGGCACCGGGACCGGCGGCGGCGCCACCGCCACCTGCACCGGTAGCTGAACCATCTCGGCGGGGCCGGCGGCCGTCCGCCGGCCCCCCCCCGGGGGGAAAGGGTAGCCGCGCACCCCGGGCCCCG
>NZ_JBXUOV010000325.1:0-2992 GCF_057196585.1 Micromonospora sp. ATLC20 | reverse complement strand
GCCATGATCCACGTCATGCTCACCCGCCTGACCCGCAACACGAAACCGGCCCAGGCAACCAACACCTGAACCGGTTTCTCAAACACTCACTAAGAAGGGGCCCTTGCTCTACCGGAGGCGTTAATAAGGGGCCCTTCCTTACACCCGGAACCAGACGGTGACGTCCGTGGGGACCGCGTCAGCGTCCAGCGGCGCGCTCGACACCAGCACCTCGGCGCCGGCCGGCAGCGGCGCCGGGTCGGCGCCGAAGTTGGTCAGCACGGTGAGGTCGCCGTTGGTGAACGTGAGCACCTCGTCGCCGGAGGACAGGAACCGCAGCGGCCCCCGGGCCAGCTCGTGCTCGCGGCGCAGCCGCAGCGCGGTCCGGTACAGCTCGTACGTCGACCCGGGCACGCCGCGCTGCCGGTCCAGCGCGTACTCGGCCCACACCGGCGGCTGGGGCAGCCAGCTCGCGTCGGTCGGCCCGAAGCCGTACGACGGGGCGTCGGCCTCCCACGGGATCGGCACCCGGCAGCCGTCCCGGCCGCGCTCGGTGTGCCCGCTGCGCTTCCAGGTCGGGTCCTGCCGGGCCTCGTCGGGCAGCGTGGTGTGCTCCGGCAGCCCCAGTTCCTCACCCTGGTAGAGGTAGGCGGAGCCGGGCAGCGCGAGCATCAGCAGGCTGGCCGCCCGGGCCCGGCGCAGGCCCAGCGCGGCGTCCGGCTGCGGGTCGTCCACGCCGACGCCGTTGGCCCGGCCGCCGCCGGTGCCGAGCCCGAGCCGGGAGGCGTGCCGGACCACGTCGTGGTTGGACAGCACCCAGGTGGTGGGCGCGCCGACGGAGTCGGTGGCCTCCAGCGAGCGGGTGATCACGGCGTACTGGGCCGGCGCGGTCCAGGCGGCCAGCAGGTACTCGAAGTTGAACGCCTGGTGCATCTCGTCCGGGCGCACGTACCGGGCCAGCCGCTCGGCCGGCTCCACCCACGCCTCGGCGACGAGGATCCGCTCACCGGGGTACGAGTCGAGCACCCGCCGCCACTCCCGGTAGATCTCGTGCACGCCGTCCTGGTCCCACATGGGCGGGCGCGGCTTGTCCACCTCGCTGCCGGAGAGGATCTCCTGCGGCTCCTGCCAGTCGGCCAGGTCGGCCTGCTTGATCAGGCCGTGCGCCACGTCCACCCGGAAGCCGTCCACGCCCCGGTCCAGCCAGAAGCGCAGCACGTCGAGGAACTCCTCGCGCACCTCCGGGTTGTCCCAGTTGAGGTCGGGCTGGCCGGAGTCGAACAGGTGCAGGTACCACTGCCCGTCCGGCAGCCGGGTCCAGGCGGGGCCGCCGAACACGCTCACCCAGTCGTTCGGCGGCTCGGCGCCGTCCGGGCCCTTGCCGTCGCGGATGACGTAGCGCTGCCGCTCCGGGCTGCCCGGCGCGGCGGCGACGGCCGCGGTGAACCAGCGGTGCGCGGAGGAGGTGTGGTTGGGCACCAGGTCGACGATCACCCGCAGCCCGCGCGCCTTCGCCTCGGCGATCAGCTTGTCGGCGTCGGCGAGCGTGCCGAACAGCGGGTCGACGTCGCGGTAGTCGGACACGTCGTACCCGGCGTCGGCCTGCGGGGACGGGTAGAACGGGGACAGCCAGAGCGCGTCGACTCCCAGCTCGGCGAGGTGGTCGAGCCGGGACGTGATGCCCGGCAGGTCACCGATGCCGTCGCCGTCGGAGTCGGCGAACGAGCGCGGGTAGACCTGGTAGATCACCGCCTCGGTCCACCAGCCGGTGCCGGGGGTCTGCTGCGTCGCGTCGGTGTTCAGCGCCTTACTCCTGTCTGGGTGGTGCGGGACCAGCGAGTTCTTCAGTGTGCCCGGGGCGGCGCGGTCGATTCGCGCACCACCAGGCGAGTGGGCAGGATCACCGGGGGCGGCGTCCCGCCGTCGGTGTCGGGGCCGCGCGGGGCGGGCACCAGGCCGGGGTACGGCGCGGAGGCCCGTACGCCGAGCGGGTCGAGCAGGATGCGGGCGGCGAGCAGGCCCTGGTCGGCGGCCGGCTGGGCGATCGTGGAGAGCCCGAGCACGCCGGCCAGGTCGTGGTCGTCGATGCCCATCACGCTCACGTCCTGCGGCACCCGCAGCCCGGCGTCGCGCAGCGCGGTGATCGCGCCCATCGCCATCTCGTCGCAGGCGGCGAAGATGGCGGTCGGCGGCTCGCCCCGGGCCAGCAGTTCCGCGGTGGCCCGGGTGCCTCCGTCGATGGTGAACCGCGACTCGACGTCGAGGCTCGGGTCGGGCCGCAGCCCGGCGGCCCGCAACGCCTCCTGGTAGCCGCGCCGCCGGTCCAGGTGGGTGGTGAAGGCCAGTTCGTCGTCCGGGTCGCCGGAGATGTGCGCGATCCGGGTGTGGCCGAGGTCGAGCAGGTGGCGGGTGGCGGTCCGGGCGGCGGCCACGTCGTCGATCCGGACGCAGGGCCACCCGGGCACCTCGCTGCCGGAGCTGATCGTCACGCCCGGCAGGTCCAGCTTCGTCAGCGCGTGCACGTCGGCCGCGCGCAGCGGGGTCGCGACCAGGATGATCGCGTCCACCCGCTTGTGCAGGCTCGCCGTGCGCAGCACCCGCTGCCGGGTGCGCTCCCGGCCGCCGAGGTTGTAGAGCAGCAGGTCGTAGCCGCTGTCCTGGAGGAACTCCTCGACCGCCTCGACCACCGTGCCGAAGAACCACCTGGTGATCCGGGGCACCACCACGGCCACGGTGCCGGTCCGGCCGCCGGCCAGCCGGCTCGCGCTGGGCGACACCGCGTACTGGAGCTGTTCGGCGGCGGCGAGCACCCGGCGGCGGGTCGCGGCCGAGACCGTCGGCAGGCCTCGCAGCGCCCGCGAGACGGTGGCCGTGGAGACCCCGGCCAGGCGGGCGACGTCGTCAATCTTGGTCATCGTGAGCTCCCCGCTGTGACCCGGGCCCCCGGGGGGGGGGGGGGGGGGGGGGGGGGGCGCGGGGGCGCCTCACGACTCGCGCGGGGGCGGCCCCGGCC
>NZ_JBXUOV010000324.1:0-3164 GCF_057196585.1 Micromonospora sp. ATLC20 | reverse complement strand
GATCCGCAGCAGGAAGGAGCCGGGGGGGGACGCCCCCCCCCCCCCCCCCCCCCCCCCCCCCCCCCCCCCCCCCCCCCCAGGACCACCGCCACCCCGCCCGCGCCCCCCCCCCCCCCCCCCCCCCGCTTCCGTCGGTGGTGGGGACGATCAGTTCTCCGCGCGACCGGCCCGCCAGTAGCCCATGAACGCCACCGCGCGCCGGTCCATGCCCCGCTCGGTGACCAGGTGCCGCCGCAGGCCGCGGATCACCGCCGCCTCCCCGGCCAGCCAGGCGTAGAGCGCCGCGCCGTCGGGCCGCTCCGGCACCTCCCACAGGATGTCCCGGTCCACGTCCACCTCGGCCAGCGGCGCGGCGGCCACCGGTACCGGTACCGGCACCAGCCGGCCGGCCAGGCTCGTCACGGCCGGGGTGAGCCGGCTGCCGTGCGGGGCGCCGTCGCGGGGCAGCCAGGTCACAGTGACGCCGGCCGGGGCCCGGCAGGGCAGCTCGTCGCCGCTCTCCGGCACCTCCACCAGCGCGTGCCCGCGCGCGTCGGCGGGCAGCCGCTCCAGGATCGCGCAGATCGCCGGCGCGGCCGTCTCGTCGCCTGCGAGCAGCAGCGTCGCGCCGGCGGGCGGCTGGAACTCGACCCCGCCGTGCGGGCCGTCCCACCCGGCGTCGGGGCCGACGACGGCGATCCGGTCGCCGAGGCGGGCCCGCCGGGCCCACCGGGTGGCCGGGCCGCCGTCGCCGTGCAGCGCCATGTCCACGTCCACCTCGTACGCCTCGGGCCGCACGGCGCGGACCGTGTACGTGCGGATCGGGCTGCGCAACGCGTCCGGCAGCTCACGCCACCGCGGGAACCAGTCCGGCCCGTCGGGCAGCTCCCCCGGCGCGCCGTCGACCGGCGGCAGGGCCAGCTTGATCCGCTGGTCGTACCCGTTGTCGGCGAACCGGTCCAGGTCCGGGCCGGTCAGCGTCACCCGAAGGAAGGACGGGCCGAGCCGGCGTAGCACGCGGACCTCGACGGTGAAGACTCGCCAGGGCGCGACGGCCAGGGTGCTGGTCATGCGTCATTCCTCTCACGGCCGGTGGGGGGTGCGTCGGTGAACGGGCTAACGGGCGGCTGCCGCGGCGCGGGAACGCCACAGCAACCAGACGAAGTACGGGGTGCCGATCATGGCGGTGACCAGACCGGCGGGGACCTGAGCGGGGGCGATGACGCTGCGGCCGAGCGTGTCGGCGAGGCTGACCAGGGTGGCGCCGAGCAGCACCGCGACCGGCAGGACGCGGGTGTGCCGCCCGCCGACGAGCGCCCGGGCCGCGTGCGGCGCGACCAGGCCGACGAAGCCGATCACGCCGACCGCCGACACGGCGGTGGCGGTGAGCAGCGCCGCCAGGCCGAGCGCGACCAGCCGGGCGCGTTCCAGCCGGACGCCGAGTACCCGGGGCGTGTCGTCGTCGAGCGCGAGCAGGTCCAGCTCGCGGCGCACCGCGGCGACCACCGGCAGCGCGATCAGCAGCGCGATCGCCACCGGCAGCACCTGCGGTGCGGTACGCCCGTAGGTGGAGCCGGACAGCCAGGTCAGCGCCTTGCCGGTGTTCCACGGGTCGGACGACACCACGATGAACGTGATGATCGCCGTACCGCCCTGCCAGACCGCGAACCCGATCAGCACCAGCCGGTCGGAGTTGAGCCCTCGCCGCCGGGCCAGGCCGTAGACCAGCGCGAACGCGACGACCGCGCCAAGACCGGCAGCGCCGGACAGGGCGAGCACGCCGGCCATCGGCGCGAACGTCAGCAGCGACACCGCGCCGATGCCGGCGCCGCCGGTGATGCCGAGGATGCCCGGTTCGGCGAGCGGGTTGCGGCACACCGCCTGCACCGTGGTGCCGGCCAGGGCCAGCGCGGCGCCGGCCAGCAGCGCCGCGGCGACGCGCGGCCAGCGGGCGTCCAGCACGAAGGTGTACGCCGGTCCGGTGCGGCCCTGCACCCAGTTGACGATGTCGCCGAGTAGCACCCACGTGTCGCCGGCGAGCATGCCGAGCACCAGCGCGGCGATGACGACCACCGCGCATACCGTGACGACGGTGGCGACGAAGCCGCGGGAGCGGACGGCGGCGTGGCCGCCCGGCGCCTGCCGGGTCGGCCCGGCGTCGCGGTGGCGGCGGGCCAGCCAGACCAGCAGCACCGCGCCGAAGAGCGTGGTCACCACGCCGGTCGGCACGTCGACTCCGGCCTGGCCGCCGAGCACGGCGCGCAGCAGCACGTCGGAGCCGAGCACGATGACCACGCCGACGATGCCGGACAGCGGCATCAGGATGCGGTGCCGGTGCACCTCGGGCACCCACCGGCCGAGCAGGCGGACGATCACCGGCGCGCCGAGGCCGACGAAGCCGATCGGGCCGGCCAGGGTGACCGCCGCGGCGGAGAGCAGCACCGCCAGCAGCACGACAGTCAGCCGGGTACGGCGCACGTTGAGCCCGAGCACGGTGGCGGTGTCGTCGCCGAGGGCGAGCAGGTCCAGCCGGTGCCCGAGGGCCACGAGCACCAGAGCGGCGACCCCGATCACGGGGGCGAGCTGGGTGAACGCGACCAGGTCGCCCTGTACGAGCGAGCCGTTGCCCCAGGCGAACAGGCCGATGGTGGCCTGCTCGAACAGCAGCATGAGCAGCATGGTCAGCGAGGAGAGCGCCATCGCGGTGGCCGAGCCGGCGAGGATGAGCCGGGTGGTGGCGGCCTGACCGCCGGCCGAGAGCAGCATGACCAGGGAGGCGGCGGCGAGTCCGCCGCAGAACGCCAGCCCGCCCGCGGGCAGCGCGGGCAGCGCGATCCCGAACGCGGCGGTGGAGACGATCGCCAGGTGGGCGCCCGCGTTGACGGCGAGCGTGTCCGGCGAGGCGAGCGGGTTGCGGGTGGTCGACTGCAACGCCGCGCCGGCGAAGCCCAGCGCGACGCCGACGGCCAGGCCGGTGAGCAGCCGAGGCAGGCGGGAGGCGACGAGCACCCGGGCGGTCTCGTCGTCGCCGCCGGTGAGCAGCCGGAGCAGGTCCAGCGCCCCCACCGAGGAGGTGCCCTGGGTGAGGTGCACCGCGGTGATCGCGACGAGCAGCGCGGCGGCGAGGGCGAACGCGCCGGCCACCCGGCTGCGCCGGGCGGGCGGCGGCCCGACCGGGGCCGGCC
>NZ_JBXUOV010000323.1:0-3167 GCF_057196585.1 Micromonospora sp. ATLC20 | reverse complement strand
GCGGCGGCCTTCGCGACGGCCGAGGTGCTGGCGCAGCTCGACGGCGCCCAGCCGGAGACGCTCGGCGGCGCGGTGGAGATCCGCGGGCCGGGCCGGGTCCGCTACCGACGGTGGCCGCCGCACCCCTCCTGCGGTTGCTGCCGGCGTCGCCCGATCCGGTCGGCCCCGGCCACTACCCGCCGCACGGCAGCAGCGGAGGCCCCGCGTCGGTAACAATGGCCGGGTGACCGACATCCCGCGCCGGGCCGTGTCCCGCACCGCCAAACTCGCCGCTCTGCCGCTCGGGTTCGCCGGTCGAACCGTCCTCGGCATGGGCAAGCGGGTGACCGGCCTCGCGTCCGACGTCATCTCCGCCGAGATCCAGCAGCGCACCGCCGAGCAGTTGTTCAGCGTGCTCGGGCAGCTCAAGGGCGGGGCGATGAAGTTCGGCCAGGCCCTGTCGGTGTTCGAGGCGGCGTTGCCCGAGGAGGTCGCCGCGCCCTACCGGCAGGCGCTCACCAAGCTCCAGGAGGCCGCGCCGCCGCTGCCGGCGGCGACTGTGCACAAGGTGCTCGCCGAGCAGCTCGGCCCGGACTGGCGCGACCGGTTCGTCGAGTTCGACGACACGCCGGCCGCCGCGGCCAGCATCGGCCAGGTGCACCGGGCGGTCTGGCGCGACCCGGGGTACGAAGCGGAGGGGGGTCCCCGGCACCGGGACGTGGCCGTGAAGATCCAGTACCCGGGTGCCGGTGACGCCCTGCTCGCCGACCTCAAGCAGCTCTCCCGGCTCGGCGGCATGTTCCGGGCCATCCAGCCGGGGCTGGACGTGAAGCCGCTGCTGGCCGAGCTGCGCGAGCGCATCACCGAGGAGCTGGACTACGAGCTGGAGGCGGAGTCGCAGCGGGCGTTCGCGGCCGCGTACGCCGACGACCCGGACATCTTCATCCCGGAGGTGCTCGACGCCGCGCCGCGGGTGCTGATCACCGAGTGGGTGGAGGGCATCCCGCTGTCGCAGATCATCCGGGAGGGCACCGAGGAGCAGCGGAACGAGGCCGGCCGGCTGATGGCCGAACTGCACCTGTCGGCGCCGGAGCGAGCCGGTCTGCTGCACGCCGACCCGCACCCGGGCAACTTCCGGCTGCTCCCGGACGGCCGGCTCGGCGTGATCGACTTCGGGGCGGTGGCCCGGATGCCGCAGGGCACGCCCGAGCCGATCGGCCGGATCGCGGCGCTGGCGCTGCGCGAGGACGCCGACGGTGTGGTGGAGGGGCTGCGCGCCGAGGGCTTCGTCAGCCGTACCGAGTCGATCGACGCCCCGGCCGTGCTCGACTTCCTGCGTCCGATGCTGGAGCCGATCGCCGCCGACGAGTTCCGTTTCACCCGGGCGTGGCTGCGCGCCGAGGCGACCCGGCTGGCCAGCCCGCGCTCCCCCGCCTACCAGCTCAGCCGGCAGCTCAACCTGCCGCCGTCGTACCTGATGATCCACCGGGTCACGCTGGGGTCGATCGGGGTGCTCTGCCAGTTGGAGGCGAAGGCGTCCTACCGGTCGATCCTGGAACGCTGGCTGCCGGGCTTCGCGCCGGTGGCCTGAGCGCAGGCCGGCCGGCGAGCGGGCCGGCCACGAGCACGGCGAAGGGGCGGTGACCGACTAGGTCACCGCCCCTTCCTCACGATCGTTCTACAGAACGCCCAGGTCGCGGGCCGACTGGCTGCGACCCCGCATGGCGACGGTACGGGCGGAACGGGTTGCCTCAGTGCTCGTGGTGGTGCGACCGGCCTGAGGCCGGCGCATTCGAGCCCTGGACAACGCTTCGTGGAGTAGTTGCATCTCGAATCCGTTCGGCAGGTTCAGCATCAGGGTTTCTCTTTCAGGTCGGCCGGTGGAGGGACACCGGCATCGGTCGGTTTCGGAACGTAGGTGTGTCAGGCTGCCAGCCGGACGGAGTTCCGCGACTCGGACAGCCCGCTGGCCGCCAGTCGCGCCTCCGCCTCGACCCGGAGCTGCGCGTCACGGGCGAGGTCCTCCTTGCGCGGACGGCCACGGGGCCGCTTGCGCGGGACGACCGCGCCACGCTCGAAGATCTCGCCGCCCCAGACGCCCCAGGGCTCGGCTCGCTCCACCGCCCCGGCCAGGCACTCGACGCGCAGCGGGCAGTCCCCGCAGAGCGACTTGGCCAGCTCGAGCTCGGCGGGCGAGTCGGAGAACCACAGGTCGGGGTCGAACTTCCGGCAGGGCAGGTTCGCCTCCACGTCGACGCTCACGTCGAGGGGGGCCAACGCCAGACTCATCCTCCGGTCACCTCTCTCTCACTTCGATCTCGTGGATCGCATTCCGACGTACTTCGGCGGGACAAAAAACTGAGGCCGCGGATCCCGGTATGCGGGTTCCGCGGCCTCGAGGTGAGCCGGTGGTCTGATGGATCAGACCGGTCTACCTCGAGGTGGAACACCGCGGACATCCGTGCGCTTCTTGGCGCCATCGATGCCCTTGCCCGCGAAGCCACTGGTCCCCTCGACTCCGGCGATCGGCGCAACGGTCAGGTTCAGCTCGGCCTGAACCTGGACCTGGTGCACCTGCGGAGCCGACGGTCGAGCGGCGAGGGCCACCCGGACGGCCGACAGCGGAGCGACGGCAGACGGCATCGCCGCGAGACGCTCATAGTTGAAGATCTTCACTGGTGCCACCTCCCTACTCTCCTCGTGCCGACCGTGGACTCATCCCTCTTGAGCAGCCAGAACGGCGCCGCTCGCGAGGTGTGTCATGAGGCTATTCCTCGCCCTCGGGGGAGGGCAAACGATTTACGGCTAGTTTTCAGAAGTTTTCTGTGGGCAGACGTCGTCCACCGTCGCGCCGGCCACCAGGGCGAGCACCGTATCCCCGTATAGCCCGACTTTTCGGGGCCCGATCCCGGCGATCGCCACCAGTTCCTCGGTGCGGCCGGGCTTCCGCTCGGCCAGCGCGGTGAGCGTGGCGTCGGTGAAGACCACGTACGCCGGCACCTTCTGCGCGCCCGCCACCCGCTGCCGCCACTCGCGCAGCCGCTCGTACAGCTCCTCGTCGATGTCGGACGGGCAGGTCGGGCAGCGGCCCAGTTTGCGGTCCGCCCCGGCGAGCAGCGTGGCGCCGCAGATCCGGCAGGAGACCACCTGCGGCCGGCGCCGCTCGGCCCGCCGCGCCGGGCCGGCGC
>NZ_JBXUOV010000322.1:0-3174 GCF_057196585.1 Micromonospora sp. ATLC20 | reverse complement strand
GGGGCGATCTACGCCGCGCCGAACGGCACCGCCGGCGCGGCCGGCACCCAGGCCAGCCCGACCACGATCGCCGCGGCGATCACCCGCGTCGGCGCCGGTGGCACGATCTACCTGCGCGGCGGCACGTACAACCTGTCCCAGACGGTCACCGTCGCCGCCGGCAACAACGGCACGTCGAGCGCCCGCAAGAACCTGTACGCCTATCCGGGCGAGACGCCGATCCTGAACTTCTCCGCGATGAGCGAGGATCCGGCCAACCGGGGACTGGCGCTGAACGCCTCGTACTGGCACGTGCGCGGGCTCGTGGTGGAGCGGGCCGGTGACAACGGCATCTTCGTCGGCGGCAGCAACAACGTCATCGAGCGGACGGTGACCCGCTTCAACCGCGACACCGGGCTGCAACTGTCCCGGATCGCCTCCAGCACGCCCCGCGACCAGTGGCCGGCGAACAACCTCATGGTCAGCGTGGAGTCGCACGACAACGCCGACTCCGACGGCGAGGACGCCGACGGCTTCGCGGCCAAGCTCACCGTCGGCGGCGGCAACGTCTTCCGGTACGCGGTGTCGCACCACAACATCGACGACGGATGGGACCTCTACACCAAGTCCGACACCGGCGCGATCGGCACGGTGACCATCGAGGACTCGCTCGCCTACAGCAACGGCACGCTGAGCAACGGCACGCAGAACGGCAACGGCGACCGCAACGGCTTCAAGCTCGGCGGCGAGGACATCGCCGTCAACCACACCGTCCGGCGCACCATCGCGTACCGCAACGGCAAGCACGGATTCACCTACAACCGGAACCCGGGCACGATGACGATCTCGAACAACCTGAGCATCGACAACACGGAGCGCAACTTCTCGTTCGACGCCGGCACCTCGGTGTTCCGGAGCAACACGTCCTGCCGCTTCGCCGGCAGCGGCTCCAACGACAAGACGGTCGGCAACGTGGACGGCTCGAACCAGTTCTGGTCCGGCAGCAACGGCTCCCGCTGCGCCACGTACTCCGGTGCCCTGGCCTGGTCCTTCGCCTCCGACGGCCGCCTCACGGTGACCCTCGGCGGCCGCCCGGTCTCGCTCTGACCCCGCCACCCATGCTCGGACGATCATGAGGTTGGCGGCCGGATCGGAGATCGACATCGCCGTCAACCTCATGATCGACCGGGGGAGGGGTGGGGTGGGGGTGGGACGGGGGAGTGAGATCGGACCGAAGGACCGGCTTGACAGGATGATCGAGTCTTAGGTTAGCCTAACCTGCGTGACGAGCGGAACGATGCGGGCCGACGGCCTGCGCGGCAGTGAGCTGCGGCTGGGCTACCACGGCAAGACGGTGGTGCACGACGCCGCCATCACGCTGCGGCCCGCGGCGGTGACCGCGCTGGTCGGCCCCAACGGCAGCGGCAAGTCGACGCTGCTGCGCGGACTGGCCCGCCTGCACCCGCTGGAGCACGGCGAGATCGTGCTCGCCGACGGCACGCCGGCCCGGACGCTGTCCGCCCGGGACTTCGCCCGCCGGGTCACGCTGCTCGCGCAGAGCCGGCCCACCCCCAGCGGGGTGACGGTGCGGGACGTGGTCGGGTACGGCCGGCACCCGTACCGGCAGCGGTGGCGCGCGAACGACCTCGACGGACCGGCCGCGATCGACCGCGCCATGCGGGTGACAGGCGTCGACGGCATGGCCGGACGGCCGGTCGACGAGCTCTCCGGCGGCGAGCTGCAACGGGTCTGGCTGGCCACCTGCCTGGCCCAGGACACCGCGATCCTGCTGCTGGACGAGCCGACCACGTTCCTGGACCTGCGCTACCAGGTGGAGATCCTCGACCTGATGCGCGACCTCGCCGACACCGCCGGCGTCGCCGTCGGTGTGGTGCTGCACGACCTCAACCAGGCGGCCGCCGTCGCCGACCAGGTCGTGCTCCTGCACGAAGGCCGGGTACGCGGTACCGGCACCCCGCACGAGGTGTTCACCGAGGCGGCACTCACCGAGGCGTACGGCATCCGCGTCGAGGTGAGCGTCGACCCGGTCACCAACCTGCTCTCCACACGTCCCGTCGGCCGGCACACGACCCGCGTCTCCGCCTGACCGACTCCTGCACACAGAAGAGAAACCCGATGCTGCGTACCCGAATGACCCTGCTCGTCGCCGCCGCGGCGAGCGCGCTGCTGATCGCCGGCTGCGGCACCACCGAGGAGCCCGCCGCCGCACCGTCCCCCTCCGACGCCGCGTCCACCGGCCCGGTCACCGTCACCGACAGCCGGGGCAAGACCATCACGCTCAAGAGCGCCGCCACCAAGGTCGTCGGCCTGGAGTGGGGCGAGGTGGAGATGCTCGTCGGCCTCGGCGTGATGCCGGTCGGCGTGGCCGACCCCAAGGGGTACGCCACCTGGGTGACCGCCGCCCCGCTCGACGCGAGCGTCAAGGACGTCGGCACCCGGGGTGAGCCGAGCGTCGACTCCATCGTCGCCCTCCAGCCGGACCTCGTGGTGATGGAGGCCGAGCGCGGCTCCGCCGTCGTCACCCAGCTGGAGAAGTACGTCCCGGTGCTGGTCACCAAGGGCAGCGACGCCTCCGACAACATCGGCCGGATGCGCGCGGACCTGAAGATGATCGCCACCGCGACCGGCCGTACCGCCCAGGCGGACAAGCTGCTCGCCGACTTCGACGCCGCGATCGCCGACGGCAAGAAGAAGATCGCCGACGCCGGGGCGGCCGGTAAGCAGTTCGCCATCGCCGACGGCTGGAAGGAAGGCAGCACCGTCTCGATCCGGATGTTCGGCCAGGGCGCGCTCGTCTCCCAGCTCGGCATCCAGCTCGGCCTCAAGAACGCCTGGACCGGCAAGACCGACGAGATGTGGGGCCTGGGCCAGACCGACGTCGAGGGCATGACCGTCCTCAAGGGCCAGGACGTGCACTTCTTCTACAACGCCTCGGACGGCACCGACGTCTTCGCCGACGGCCTCGCCGGCAACGCGATCTGGCGTTCCCTGCCGTTCGTCCAGCAGAACAAGCTGCACAAGATGCCCAACGGCATCTGGACCTTCGGCGGCACGCTGTCCGCCAAGCAGTACATCGACGAGCTGGTCAAGGTCTACACGGCTTGAGCGCGATGACCGCCCCCGCCCCGCCGGGGCCGGCCACCCGGCCGGCCCCGGTCGGGCCGCCGCCCGCCC
>NZ_JBXUOV010000321.1:0-3183 GCF_057196585.1 Micromonospora sp. ATLC20 | reverse complement strand
GCGCCCGGCCGGCGGCGCGGGCGCCTGCGGGTCGGTGACCCGGTAGAGGCCGACCAGGTCGGCCGGCGCCACCGCCCAGCCGGTCTCGGCGCGGACCGCCCGGACGACGGCGTCCGCCGGGCTCTCGTCGTGACGCAGCCGCCCGCCCGGCAGGCCCCAGCGCCGGGCCCCCTCGGACCGGCGGCAGAGCAGCAGCCGGCCGGATGCGTCGGTGACGACAGCGGCGACCGCCCAGGTGAGCGGGCTCATGGACAAACAGCCTACGACCGTGCAAACCAGAAGTCATCCGACCCGCGCGGCAGGCGGCCCGGGGTGCCGCACACACAGTCCGCACCGGTACCGTGTGCACCCGTGACCCTCGCCCCGATGACCCCACTGGCGGCCATGCCCAGCCCCAGCACCGCCGTCTGGCAGCTCGGTCCGGTTCCGATCCGGGCGTACGCGCTCTGCATCATCCTCGGCATCGTGGTGGCCTGCGTGGTCACCGAGTACCGGCTGCGCCGCCGCGGTGTGGCGCCGGGCGCGGTGCTCGACATCGCCGTCTGGGCCGTGCCGGCGGGCATCATCGGCGCGCGGATCTACCACGTGATCACCTCGCCGGAGAAATACTTCGGTGCCGGCGGCGAGCCGATCAAGGCGCTCTACATCTGGGAGGGCGGCCTCGGCATCTGGGGCGCGGTGGCCGGTGGCGCGGTCGGCGCGTGGCTCGCCGCGCGGCAGCTCGGCATCCCGTTCACCGTGATCGCCGACGCGCTGGCACCGGGCCTGCCGCTGGCGCAGGCCGTCGGCCGGCTGGGCAACTGGTTCAACAACGAGCTGTACGGCGGGCGGACCACGCTGCCGTGGGGCCTGGAAGTGCACGTCATGGACCCGGACAACCCGGGTCACGCGCTGCGCGACGACGCCGGCAATCCGGTGCTCCAGCCGGGGCTCTACCACCCGACGTTCCTCTACGAGGCGCTCTGGAACATCGGCGTCGCCGCGCTGGTGCTGTTCCTCGACCGCAAGCTGCGGCTCGGTCGCGGCCGGGCGTTCGCGCTCTACGTGATGGGCTACACGGCGGGCCGGTTCTGGATCGAGCTGATGCGCACCGACGAGGCGAACCTGATCCTCGGCGTACGCCTCAACGTCTGGACCGCCGCTCTGGTCTTCCTCGGCGCGCTCGCCTACTTCATCCGGGTCCGCGGCCCGCGCGAATACCTGGTGCCGGTGGGCGAGCCGGCTCCCGCTGTCGCAGCGGCGAGCGACGTCTCCCAGGTCGACCTGTCCGCCCGGGAGGCCGCCGCCCGGCCGGCCGTGCCCGAGGGCTACCGGGTGGTGACCGAGGAGCAGTTCGAGGCGTACCGGAAGACCGGCGAGCTGCCCCCGGAGCCGGCGGCGGACGACGAACCGGCAGGGGCCGAGCCCGCCGCCGACGCCGCCGCGACGGGCCGCACGGACGACGACGGCGCGACGGCCGAGCGGACGGACGGCGACGACACCGAGGACGACCCGCAACGGGCGGACGCCGAGCGGACGAACGCCGGCCGGGCCGACGGCGGGCGCCCGGCGGACCGGGACAGCTGAGCGGGGGAGTCATGCGCAGCGCGGTGGTGGTCGGCGCCGGCCTCGGCGGAATGGCGGCGGCCGGTGTGCTGGCCCGGTCGGGCTGGCAGGTCACGCTGCTGGAACGCGCCGACCGGGTTCGCCCGGAGGCGACCGCCGTGGTGCTCTGGCCCAACGGGGTACGCGCGCTGCGCGCCCTCGGGCTGGGCGACGGGCTGGACGCGATCGCCACCCCGCTGCCCGACGGCGGCGTGCGCCGTCCCGACGGGCACTGGCTGGTGCAGGCCCGGTCCACGCCGGCCGAGCGGATGCCGGTGGTGGTGCACCGGGAGGACCTGCACGACGCGCTCATCGCCGGTCTGGGTGACCGGGTCGAACTGCGTACCGGCGTGACAGTGCGGACGGTGCGCGCGGCGTCGGGCGAGCGCCCGGCGGTGGGCGACGGCCGGCACACCTACGAGGCGGACCTGGTGGTGGCCGCCGACGGCACCGACAGCGAGATCCGCCGGCACCTCGCCCCGGAGACCGCCGTGGTCAGCTCCGGGTGTGCCGCCTGGCGGGCCGTGATCCCGTGGTACCGGGCCCCGCAGCTGCCCGACGACCAGCCGGTGCACGGCGAGACGCTCGGCGCCGGCTACCGCTTCCTGGCCGCCTCGCTCGGCGAGCGGGGCACCGCGGGCGCCTCCCGCCGGGGCGGCGTCTACTGGGTCGCCACCGCCGCCGGTGCGCCCCGGCCGGAGCCGCCGGAGATCCAGCTCGCGCTGCTCAAGCGCTGGTTCGCGGGCTGGCCGGCGCCGATCGGCACGTTGCTGGAGGCGACCGACCCGGAGGACGTGGTCCAGCAGGAGATCCGTGAGCTGCGGCCGCTGCCGAAGGCATACGGCTTCCCGGCCGGCCCGGGCGGCGTGGTGCTGCTCGGCGACGCCGCGCACGCCATGCCGCCGCACCTCGGGCAGGGCGCCTGCCTGGCGTTCGAGGACGCGGCGACGCTGGCCGGGCTGCTGCGGGAGTCGCGGCTGCCGGATGCGGTCACCGCGTACGACAGGTTGCGCCGCCCCCGCGCGGCCACGATGGTCCGGCAGACCCGGCGGATGTCGGCGGTCCTGCAGGCCCGGGGCCGTCTGGCGCTGCGCGCCCGGGACGCGGCGCTGGGCACGATCAGCCCGCGCCTGCGCAACACCGCCGCCGCTGCGGCCGCCGCCTGGCAGCCGCCGTCCTGACCTCCGCCGCGGCGTGCGGCCTCAGATGACGGCGGCGGGCTCGGCGATGCAGGCGGTGCCGATCCGGCGGAACCCGACCCGCAGGTAGACGCGGGCGATGTCCTCGCTGCCGGCGCTCAGGAAGATCAGATCGGTGCCGGCGGCGCGCAGTTCCCGCGCGAGCGTGGCGGTCACCGCCGCGCCCAGGCCGCGTTGCCGGGCGGACGGCAGCGTGGCCACCCCGGCGATCTCCGCCACGTCGTCGACCCGCATCGCCATCCCGCTGGCCAGCGCGCCCTCGTCGGGCGTCTCGGCGAGCACCGAGATGCGCCGGCCGTCGGCGACCCGGGTCGCCTCCTCCTCCAGCGCGGCCACGTCCAGCTGGGCGAGGGCGGCGTCCCGCTCGGCCGGTCCGGCGTCGCCGCGCGCGGTGCCGCCG
>NZ_JBXUOV010000320.1:0-3256 GCF_057196585.1 Micromonospora sp. ATLC20 | reverse complement strand
GACCCGGCCTCCGACGACGACGCCGCAGTCCGCGCCTGGCGCGCCGGTGAGGAGCCGGCCGTCCCGCCGGGCCGGCGGGTGCCGCTGCCCGGCTACCCGTTCCGGCGGACCCGGCACTGGATCGAGGCACGACGATGACCGTCCGCGACGATCAGCGCGACCAGCGGGTCGGTCCCGAGCTGCCCTACCCGCAGGTGTGCCTGCCCGACCTGGTCGCGGCGCACGCCCGGCGGCGTCCCGGCGCCCCGGCCGTGGTGCAGGGCGACCTGACGCTCAGCTACGCCGACCTGGTCGGCCGGGCCGCCGCGCTGGCGGCGTCGCTGCGCGCCCACGGCATCGGCGCGGACGACCTCGTCGGCGTCTGCGTGGACCGCCGGCCGGACCTGGTGGTCGCGCTGCTCGGCGTGCAGGCGGCCGGCGCCGGATACGTCCCGCTCGACCCGGCGCTGCCGCCCGGACGGTTGCGGGAGCTGGCCGGCGAGGCCCGGCTGCGCGTCGTCGTGGGTACGCCCGCCGCCGAGGCGTTCACCGGCCGCGCCGTGCTGGACGTCCCCGCCGGCACCGCGCCCTGGCAGCCGACCCCGGCGACGCTGGGCACCACGGCGTACGCGATGTTCACGTCCGGGTCGACCGGGCAGCCGAAGGGTGCGGTGATCGAACACCGGGCGCTGACCGAGAAGGTCACCTCGATCGCGGAGTTCTCCGGGTTCGACACGGCGACCCGGTGCCTGGCGTTCGCCTCGATCGGGTTCGACGCGTCGGTGGCCGACATGCTCGCCCCGCTCGCCGCCGGGGGCACAGTCGTGCTCGCCGGTGACGCCGAGCGGGCCGACCCGGCCCGGCTCTACCGGATCTGCGCCGAGCAGGCAGTCGACGTGGTGGTGCTGCCGCCGCCGATCCTGCCGCTGCTGGACCCGGACCGGCTCCCCGGCGTGCGGCTGGTCATCACCGGCGGCGAGGCCACCGGCCCGGAACAGGTCGGCCGCTGGACCGCCGGCGGGCGCCGCTTCATCAGCGTGTACGGCCCGACCGAGGCGACGGTGCTGGTGACCTGGTTCGAGGGCAGCGGCGACTGGACCCGGCCCATCCCGATCGGCCGGCCCGCCGCCAACCACCGCATCCACCTGGTCGACGACGAGCTGCGCGAGGTCGGCCCGGCGGAGATCGGCGAGGTGCTCGCCGGTGGTCCCGGGCTCGGCCGTGGATACCTCTATGACGCCGCCCGTACGGCGGAACGGTTCCTCCCGGACCCGTTCTCCGGCAAGCCGGGGGAGCGCCTCTACCGCACCGGTGACCTGGCCCGGTGGCTGCCGGACGGCAGCCTGGAGTTCCTCGGCCGGGCCGACCGGCAGGTCAAGATCCGTGGGCAGCGGATCGAGCTGGGCGAGGTCGAGGCCGTACTGCGCCGCCACCCGGACGTCGACCTGGCCAGCGTCCAGGTCCGCGCCGGCGCCGGCGGTCAGGAACTCGTCGCGTACGTGGCGACCGGCCTGGACGCCGCCGAGCTGCGTGACTACTGCGCCCGGCTGCTGCCGCCCGCCGCCGTACCGGCCCGGATGCACACCATGCCCGCGCTGCCGATCACCATCAACGGCAAGATCGACACCGAGCGGCTGGCCGCGCTCGACGTGGCCGGACCGGCTCCCGTGCCGTCCGGCGAGCCGCCCGCCACCGACACCGAACGCCTCGTGGCGCAGGCGTGGGCGGCGCTGCTGGACGTGCCCGCGGTCGGCCGCGACGACGACTTCTTCCACCAGGGCGGGCACTCGATCACCGCGATGCGGCTGGTCGCCGACCTGCGCGAACGGCTGGGCCGCGACCTCGCCATCGAGGACGTGCTGATCGGGCGGACGCCACGCGGCATCGCCGCCCGCGCCGACGCCGCCCCCGGAACCGGCCCGGCCGACGCCGCCGTCCGGGGACGGCCACCGGCGCTGTCCCCGGCGCAGCAGCGGCTGTGGTTCCTCGACCGCTACTTCCCGGCCGCCGCGTCGGCGTACAACGTCGCGTTCGCCGAACGGCTCACCGGCCCGCTCGACGTGGCGGCGCTCGCCACGGCACTCACCGCCGTCGCGGACCGTCAGCAGATCCTGCGCTGGCGCATCCCGGAGCGCGACGGCGTGCCGTACGCGGTCGCCGACCCGTCCACACCGGTGCCGCTGCCGGTACGTGACCTCGCCCCGGGCACGGACCTCGCCGGTCACCTCGCGGCGAGCGCCGCCACGCCGTTCGCGCTGGCCACCGACACGCTGTGGCGGGCCGAACTGATCCGCACCGGCGCCGACGAGCACGTGCTGGCCGTGTACGCCCACCACGCCGTGTTCGACGGCTGGTCGCAGTCGCTGTTCTACGCCGACCTGGCCGCCGCGTACCGGGCCGCGCTCGGGGACGGGCCGCCGCTGCCGCCGCTGCCCGCCACGTACGGCGACTACGTGGCCTGGCGCGCCGACCGTGCCCGGCGCCGCGCCGCCGCCGACCTCGACTGGTGGCTGGACCACCTGACCGGGGCACCGGTCGTGCTGCGGCTCCCCGGTGGACGGGACCGGCCCGCCGAACAGACGTACACCAGCGCGACGGTGCGTACCCGGCTGGACCGGGCCGCCACTGCCGCGCTCACCGACCTCGCCGCCGGGCTCGGCGCGACCCCGGCGGCCGCCGTGCTCGCCGCGTTCGCGCTGGTGCTGGCCCGGCGTACCGGCCTGTCCGACCTGGTGGTCGGCACCCCCACGGTGGACCGGCGCGCCGCCGACTTCGAACCGATGGTCGGCTTCTTCATCGAGATCGCGCCGCTGCGGCTGCGCCGGACGCCCGGGGCCGGCTTCGCCGCGCACGTCCGCGCCGCCGGGGAGGAACTGCTCGCCGCGCTCGCCCACCCGGAGGCGCCTGTCGAGCGCATCGTCGGCGGTCTCGGACTGGGCGGCCTGCTCGACCGCAGCCCGCTGGTGCAGGTGCTGTTCAACATGTACACGTTCGACGAGCCCCGCCTGGACCTGGCCGGCCTGCCCGCCGAACCGGTGCCGGTGCCCGCGCCCGGCTCACCGTTCGACCTGACGCTCTACGGCATCACCCGGGACGGGCGGCTGCGCGTGGAGATCGTCTTCAACCCGGACGTCTACGGCGAGGCCCTGATCAGCGACGTGCTCGCCGACGTCGAGCGGCTGCTGCGGGCCGGCGCCGCCGACCCGGAGCGGCCGGTGGCCGAGCTGCCCGCCTGGACCGCCGTCCCGGCCGGGACGGCCGGCGACGTGCCCCGGGC
>NZ_JBXUOV010000319.1:0-3258 GCF_057196585.1 Micromonospora sp. ATLC20 | reverse complement strand
CCGGCGCTCGGCGCGGTCGCCGTCGCGCTGGCGGCCGTGCCCGCGGTGCCGGACCGTCCGTGGCAGGGGCCGCTCGCCGTCCTCGGCGCGCTCGCCGTCGCGGCCGGGCTGCTGCGGCACCTGGTACGCCGCTTCGGCGGCATCACCGGCGACGTGCTCGGGGCGCTCGTGGAGATCGTCACCACGCTGTCCTACCTGGGACTGGTGCTGACCGGCTGAGCGTCACCGGTCCGGGCGGGTAGCGTTCGGGGCGAGTGCACCGGCGCGGTCGAGGGGGACGGCATGCTCATCACGGACGACTTCCTGCCGGTACCGGTGCCCGAGTCGCTCGACGCGACGTACCTGGTACCGATCACCGGGCTGCCCAAGGTGAGCCCGAAGACAGCCGTGGAAGGGCTGGCCGGCCGGCTCGCCGAACCGGTCCACGGGCTGGCCCGGCAGATGCTCGACAGCCCGCTGATGACGGTGGACACCCGTACCGTCGACGAGTTCCCCGAGCTGCCGCCGGACCTGCTCACCGCGTTCGGCGCCACCGAGGAGCAGCTGGCCCGGCTGGCCGCCGCCACCCACCTCGTGGTGGTGCAGGCCGAGTACCGGCCGGGCTGGCCGCCCGCGCACGAGTGGGCCGCCCGCGCGGTGGCCGCCGCGGTCGCCGAGACGGTCGGCGGGGACGTGGTGGACGTCTTCGGGCTGCAGTTCCTCGACCCGGCGGCGGCGCTGCGCTCGCTGCCCGACGAGCAGGGCCGGATCCGGCTCGTCGACTGGGTGCTGGTGCCCTACTCCTCGGACTCCGACGGGCTCTGGTTCACCACGAAGGGGCTGCGCCGGTTCGGGCTGCTGGAGTTGCAGGCCCAGGGCGTGCCGGACCACCTGACCCGGGCGTGGGGCGCGGTGATGACCGGCGCGGCCCGGCGGCTGCTGCGGGACTGGACCGACGGGCTCACCGGCGAGGAGGTGCCGGCGTTCGTGCAGCTTCCGGTGCTGGCCACGGTGACCGGGCACGACATCGCCGTGGCGTACGGCAATCCGGAACAGCACGGCGCGACCGCACCGGTGCTGCTGCGGCTGGAGCTGGACCCGGCCACCGACCCGGACGCCGACTCGTTCCTGAGCCTGAACCCGCCGCCCGGGCATCCGGGTCCGCCCGGCCGCTACTTCGCCGCCGCCTGCGCCACGCTGTTCAACGGCATCCAGCCGGACGTGCGCTACACCCGAACCGGGGACGCGATGAGCCGCGCGGTGGAGACCGCCCGGGAGGCGCTCGGCGACATCCGGGCCCGGTTCCTGGCCGGGCGGCTGCCCGAGGAGAGCCAGCTCGTGGTCAAGTACGGCCTGCCCGGCGACGACGGCCCCGAGTACGTCTGGGCCGGGGTGACCTCGTGGGACACCCCGGAACGGATCGTCGGCGCCAGCGCCAGCGACGCCAACACCGACCCGAGCGTGCGGATCGGCTCGCCGGTGGTGGTGGAGGCGTCGGACGTCGTCGACTGGGCCGTGCTGGACGGCACCGGCGTGCTGGAGGGCGGCTGGACGCAGGCAGTGCTCGACGCCGGGGAGCGCGGCGAGCACTGACCCGCGCGGCTCAGCGCACCGAGGGCGGGTCCGCCTCCGGGCTCAGCGCACCGAGGGCTTGACGAACGGCGGCCGGGTCAGGCGCATCCGCGCGCGTCGGCCCCGGATGTCCACCTCCAGCTCGTCCCCGTCGGCCAGCTTCGGGTCGGTGTCGACCAGCGCCAGCGCGACGCCGTGCTTGAGCGTCGGGCTGAACGTGCCGCTGGTGACGGTGCCGACCTGGCGGTCGCCCGCGTACACGGCCATGCCGGGGCGCGGGATGGCCCGGTCGACGGCGGTGAGGCCGCGCAGCGTACGGGCCGGGCCGGCGGCCTTCTCGGCGCGCAGCGCGTCCCGGCCCCAGAACGCCGGCTTGTCCCAGCCCACCGCCCAGCCGGAGCGGCCCTGCACCGGGGTGATCTCCGGGGACAGGTCCTGCCCGTGCAGCGGGTAGCCCATCTCGGTGCGCAGCGTGTCCCGGGCGGCCAGGCCGCAGGCGCGTACGTCGCCTACCGCGGCGAAGAGCGCGTCCCAGACGGCGACCGCGTGCTCGGCCGGTACGACCAACTCGTAGCCCAGCTCGCCGGTGTAGCCGGTGCGGCACACGGTCAGCTCCACCCCGTCGAGCGTGGCAGTGGAGAAGCTCATGTAGTCGTGGCCGGTGGGCAGGCCGAGCGCGCCCAGCAGGTCCGCCGAGCGCGGTCCCTGGACGGCGAGCACCGCGTACGCCTCGTGCTCGTCGGTGACGGTGACGCCGGCCGGCGCGGCGGCGCGCAGCCGGCGGGCCACCTCGGCGGTGTTCGCGGCGTTGGGGATCAGGAAGACGTGGTCGTCGGCGTGCAGGTAGGCGATGATGTCGTCCACCACGCCGCCGGTGGCGTCGTCGCAGCAGAGCGTGTACTGCGCCTGGCCGGGGGCGATCCGGCCGAGGTCGTTGGTGAGGCAGGCGTTGACGAAGTCCGCCGCGCCCGGCCCGGTCACCCGGATCTTGCCCAGGTGCGAGACGTCGAACACGCCGACGCCCTCGCGGACGGCCGTGTGCTCCTTGAGCACGCCGCCACCGGCGTACTCCAGCGGCATCTGCCAGCCCCCGAAGGGGGCGAACTTCGCGCCGAGCGCGGTGTGCCGCTCGTGCAGCGGGGAGCGGCGCAGCCGGGTCTCGGCGGCGTCGGAGGTCACCTCGGTCATGGGTGGCAACTTACCGGCCCGGACCGCTGTGGTTAGCATCGGCGGGATCCCGTCGGCACGCATCGGCGGGACAGCCACGCCCCCCGGCGGGTAGGTTGCCGCCGGAGACACCTTCATCGCCGGTACGCGACTACGCGGCCGGCCCGGCCCGCCCGGAGTAGCTTTCGTGACATCGCCCCGCACCACCCTCAGCCTGGTCGACACCGACCCCGCCGAACTCGCCGTCGACGCGATCGTGATCGGCGTGCACAGCCAGACCACCGAGCCGGGCAGCGGCGCATCCGCCCACGCCCTGCTGCTGGCCACCGGCGGGGAGAGCATCGCCGCCGCGTTCGACGGAAAGCTGACCGAGACGCTGGCCCTGCTCGGCGCGACAGGTGGCCCGGGCGAGGTGATCAAGCTGGCCACGCTGGGCACCGTGACCGCGCCGCTGGTCGTGGCCGTCGGCCTCGGCCCGGAGCCCTCGGGCGCCGCTCCGGCCCCGGAGTCGCTGCGCCGGGCCGCCGGTGCCGCGGTGCG
>NZ_JBXUOV010000318.1:0-3293 GCF_057196585.1 Micromonospora sp. ATLC20 | reverse complement strand
GCGACGAGGAGCGCGAGCCCGTCGTCCGCGCCCGCGACGAGGAGGCGGCGCCGGCCCGCCGGACCGACAGCGAACGGCCCCGCCGCCGTCGCCGCGACGACGAGGAACGCGTGCCCCGCCGCTCCCGGACCGAGGAGCGGGTGAGCCGCCGCTCCCGCGACGACGAGGACCTGGTGGCCCGGTACTCCGCGCCGCCGGAGAGCGGCGGCCGGCACTCGGCGCCCCCGGACACCGGCGGTCGCCACTCCGCGCCCCCGGACAGCGGCCGGTACGCCACCGCGGCCGAGGTGGCCCGCTACTCCGCGCCGCCGCGCGCCACCGACGAGCCGGAGGAGCCGTGGGACAGCCCGCGCCGCTGGGAGTCCCGCCCGGTCTCCGGCGAGCCGATCTCGGCCGGCCCGATCTCCGGCACCCCGCTCTCGGCCGAGCCGCTCAGCGGGTCCGGGCGCCGCTACCGCGACGAGGAGGACGTGCCGGAGGAGCCGGACTACTGGCGCCCGCCGGCCCGCTACGCCGCCGACGAGGCGTTCGTGGACGACACCCCGACGCTCGTCGACCTCGCCTCCCGCCGGGCGATGCGCGCGGGCAAGGAGAGCCGGTCCGGCCGCCGCAAGCGGGCCGACGCGGACGCCGTCGACGGCGCGTACTGGGCCGGGCTGCGGGGTGAGGCCCGGTGATGCGCGCGACGATCCCGCCGGTCGCCTGTGTCGGCGAGCCCCGCCTGACCGCCGGCTTCGCCGAGTTCGGCCGGCTCGACCTGCTGGCCCACGAGGAGGTGCACGGCCCGATCGGCCCGATGGAACCGGCGGCGCTGCTGCGGCTCGCCGAGGCGATCGACCTGAAGGGCAAGGGCGGTGCGGGCTTCCCGTTCGCCCGCAAGCTGCGGGCCGTGCTGGAGTCCTGCGAGCGGCAGGACCTGGGTGCCGTGGTGGTCGTCAACGCCACCGAGGGGGAGCCGGCGAGCTGGAAGGACAAGGTGCTGCTCACCCGTGCCCCGCACCTCATCCTGGACGGCGCCGCGCTCGCCGCGTTCGCGCTCGACGCCGAGGAGATCGTGATCGGGGTCGCAGACGACGACGTGGGCCGGCCCTCGCTGACCGAGGCGTTGCAGGAACGACGGATGCCGGTGCCGACCACCATCGTCACGGTGCCGCACCGGTTCATCTCCGGTGAGGGCGGCGCGCTCGTCAACGGCATCAACGGCCTGCCGCACATCCCGCCCGGCACGAAGAAGCGCTCCAGCGACTCCGGTGTCGGCGGGCTGCCCACGCTGCTGTCGAACGCCGAGACGTACTCCCAGCTCGCCGTCGCCGCCCGGATCGGCCCGTACGAGTACGCCGCCCTCGGCACCGACGACGAGCCGGGCACCGTGCTGCTCACCGTCACCGGGTCGGCGAAGCGCCCCGCCGTGGTGGAGTGCGCCGCGGGCACCCCGCTGCGCGAGATCCTCGACCTGTGCGAGGTGCCGCCCGGCCCGGGCATCCTCATGGGCGGCTACCACGGCAAGTGGATCACCGCGGCGGCCGCCGAGCGGGCCGAGGTGTCCCGCAAGGGGCTCACCGCAGTGGGCGGCACGCTCGGCGCCGGCATCATCGTGCCGCTCGGCGCCGACACCTGCCCGCTCGGCGAGGCCGCGCAGGTGGTGCGCTACCTCGCGGGCGAGTCCGCCGGGCAGTGCGGCCCGTGCAAGATGGGCCTGCCCGACCTGGCCCGCTCGGTCGACCTCGCGGTCTCCGGCAGCGCACCGGTCGAGCTGGTCCGGGCCGCGGCCGGCGACGTCAAGGGACGCGGCGCGTGCAGCCACCCGGACGGCACCGCCCGGTTCGCGCTGTCCGCGATGGAGGTGTTCGCCGACGACCTGCGGCTGCACGCCACCGGCGAGGGCTGCGGCAAGCGGGTCAAGGGCATGATGGGCCTGCCCGGCGCGCCGGACGCCAACCCGCAGAAGCTCACCCTGGACTGGTCGCGCTGCGACGGGCACGGGCTCTGCGCGCACGTGGTGCCGGACTTCATCCGCCTCGACGGCAACGGCTACCCGGCGTTCCCGCCCACCCCGGTGCCGACGTGGCTGCGCGAGGGCGCGCTCAAGGCGGTAAAGGTCTGTCCCGAACTCGCGCTCCGCCTGGTCCGGGCCGAGTAGAACCAGGAGCCGCCGATGCGTACCGCCGTTCGTGTCACAGCCGCCGCCGTTCTGGCCGCCACGCTCGCCGCCGCGACCGCCTGCGCGGCCGGGCCCGAGGGCGGCGCACCTGCGGGCGCGGTGGTTCCCGCGTCCCCGGCTCCCGCGTCCCCGGCCGCCGGCTCGCCGTCCGCCGGGCCGGCGTCTGCGTCACCCGCCCGGGTGCCGGCCGCGCTGTCGTTCACCGGCAAGACCCTCGACGGTACGGCGTTCGACGCCGCCGCCCTGGCCGGGCGGCCGGTAGTGCTCTGGTTCTGGGCGCCCTGGTGCGCCACCTGCGCCAGCCAGGCGTGGACGGTGGCCGAGATCGCCCCCACCTACCGCGACACGGTCCCCATCGTCGGCGTCGCCGGACTCGGCGAGCAGAAGGCCATGAAGTCGTTCGTCACCGAGTTCGACCTGGGCGGCACGACACAGATCGACGACCGGGCGGGCGCGCTGTGGCGCCGGTTCAAGGTGGCCGAGCAGAGCACGTTCGTCGTCCTGGACCGCACCGGCCGCGTCGTCCACCAGGGATTCCTGGACGGCGAGGCGCTGACCCGGCAGGTCGAGACGCTGGCCCGGGGATGACCGGCGCGCTGCTGCTCGCCCTGACCGCGGGCATGCTCGGCGCGGTCAACCCGTGCGGCTTCGCGATGCTGCCCGCGTACCTGTCGTTGCTGGTGGCCGGCCCCGACGGCGGGCGCGGCACGGTCGGCCGCGCGCTCACCGCGACGGCCGGACTCACCCTCGGGTACGCGCTGGTGTTCGGCGCGTTCGGGCTGGCCCTGGCACCGGCGGCGGACTGGCTGCGGCCCCGGCTGCCGTGGCTGACGGTGACGCTCGGCGTGCTGCTGGCGCTGGCCGGGTGCTGGCTGCTCGCCGGCCGGAAGCTGCCCGCACCGCGCCCGCTGCGCGTCGCGCCCCGGCTCACCCGCACCTGGCCGTCCATGGCGCTGTTCGGCGCGGCGTACGCGCTCACGTCGCTGACCTGCGCGATTGCGCCGTTCCTGGCGATCGTGGTGGCCAGCCTGCGGGCCGGGTCGCCGCTGCGCGGGCTGGCGCTGTTCGGCGCGTACGCGCTGGGGATGGCGCTCGTGGTCGGCGTGGCCGCGCTCGCCGTGGCGCTGCTGCG
>NZ_JBXUOV010000317.1:0-3344 GCF_057196585.1 Micromonospora sp. ATLC20 | reverse complement strand
CTCGCCGAGCAGTGCCGCCAGGCCGACAGCGGCCGCCTCCCGCACCCCGCGCGGGTCGTCGGCGGACCGGGCCAGCCGGCGCAGCACCTGCACCCAGGGCCAGTAGTCGGGAGCGGTGTCGGAGTCCCAGCAGGCGGCGCCGAGCACCAGCGCCCCGCCGCGGCGGGCCTCGTCGGCGGCGGCCGACACCAGCGTGGTCTTGCCGATGCCCGGCTCGCCGGTGACCAGGACGAGACCGCCGTGACTGTCGACCAGCCGGGCCACCTCGGCGCGCAGCAGCGCAGCGGGATGCTCCCGCCCGATGAGGTGTTGGCCGAACCGCGGCTCCATGACCTCACGACGCTAGCCGAAGGGTCCGACAAGGAGGGTCCCTCAGAGCCGCGCGTCGGTCACCACGTGCGCGCACGCCGGGCAGGCGGCCGGTCCCTGTTCGGCGAACCACCGGCAGGTACGCCGGATCGCGCACTTCGGCAGCGTCTCCTCGGCCGGCGGGGCGGTCTCGGCGTACGAGGCGGCCATCCGGGCGCCCAGCCCGCAGTGCGAGCCGGTCCAGAAGCCACAGGACGAGGTGACGCACGGGCCGGCGAGTCGGGCCCGCGACTCGATCGGCTCGTCGGAGTCACCGAGCCCGGCGAGCGCCACCTCGGCCGGTACGGCCGGAGTCACGTAGGCCACCCGGCCCGCCGGAGTGATCATGCCGAGGAACACGGTGGCGTTCGACGCCGGGGTGCTCGGGCACATCCGCTCCGGCGTGCCGGCCGGCCGGGCGGCGTCGGTCACCGCTGGATCCAGAACCCGATGTCGTTGATCTTCTGCCCGAGGTCCTGGGCGAACGGCCCGTCGATGACCCAGAGGCCGTACCACTCGGGACGCAGCTTGATGTTGCCGTGGCCGACGGTCAGCGGGTTGGTCAGCCTGGCGTCGGCGGTACGCAGCGCGGCCAGGCCGGCCTTCTGGATCTCCGCGGCGATCACTGTCTGCTGTTCGGGGCTCAGGTCGACGCCGTCGACCACGAAGCGGAACTCGTTGCGGGCCATGTGCTTCCTCCGGTCACTCGTACGATTCGGTGCCCAGCCCGCGACGCAGGCTGGTGCGGGTGAAGGCCGCCCAGCCGGCGTGCGAGGCGGCGTCGGTGCGATGCCCGGCGCGGGCGAGCACCCGGGCGGCGTGCTCCGCCCAGCGGTCGGCGGTCGCCGTGGTGTCGCCCCACAGTTCGCGGCAGGACGCGACCGCGAAGGCGACCTGTTCCGGCGCGCCGGTGAACCCGGCGGGTCCGTCGGCGACCCGGATCGTGCCGTCCGGGCGGACCCGCACGCTCGGGAAGTGGTGGTGCAGGCTGGCCAGCGTGGCCAGGTGGGTGGCGTCCCGCCGGCCGGCGGCGAAGCCGGCGCGCAGCTCGTCGTCGCGGCGGTGCCGGATCCCGTGCAGCACCAGCGCGTCGCCGGCCGCCTCGATCCGGGCGACCACCTGCACCGGCACGCTCCAGGCCGCCGGCGAGTTCGCCGACCAGAACGCCAGCCAGGCGGCGAGCCGGGCGTGGAAGTCGGCCTGGACGGCGACCGGGAGTGCGGATCCGTCGGGCGCCCGCAGCGCGGCGGTGGCGATGCGGTCCCGGGAGACGAGTGGCGTCGCGGGGCGGCCCGGTGCGGCCGCCGCGGCGCCGGTGGTGGTGGCGACGGCCAGGCCGGTCACTGTGACCGCAGAGGCCGCCGCCGCGCCGGCGAGCAGTCGCCGACGGTCGAGCAGGTGTCCGTTGTCGTTCATCGTCGGCCCTTCGTCGACGGCAGTGCTCCGACGCTATCGACCGGAAGCGATCAGAAATACACCCTGCGTGACGGGAGGCCGACAGGAAAGCCGGGGATACCCGGCGGCGTGAACGACCGTTCCTGTGCCCGGTTCACGCCACCCCGGCCGGACGGGCGGTCAGGCCCGGAGCAGCCCGGCCACGGCCCGCTGCGCGTCGACGACGGTCGCCGCCGGCAGGTCGAGCGTCCAGAGTGCCGCGGCCAGGTAGTCCAGGACGCGCCAGCGCTGCTCGCCGGTGAGCGGCGGGCGTCGTGGTCCACCGAGGACCGGTGCGCCGGCGTCCGCGGGCACGCCGTCCGGACTCCGTCGCGTCCCGCCCAGCGCCGCGCCCAGCCGGGCGGTGAGCAGCGCGGCGAGCCGGCGGCGGTCCACCCCGATCAGGTACGGCGCCAGCTCCGCGTCCGCAGCGATCAGCCGCAGCCAGCGGTGCACCGCGGCGCGCACGGCGACCGGGCCGAGCCGTTCGCAGGGCTCGCGGGGACAGGTCACCAGCTCCGTGGTCCGCACGACCAGGGGTACGGATGATCGAGCCCGGTCAGTTCACCGCAACCCTTGATATCGATGAATGCCTATCTATAGGCTTGCGGCGTTCCGCTCACCCCCCCCATCCCAAGGAGTGTGAACCATGCGTAAGCCCAAGCTGTCCCGGATCCTCGCCACCCTCGCGGCCGCGACGCTGGCAGCAGTAGGCGCGGTAGCCGTCAACCCGGCTCCGGCCTCCGCCGCCGTCCGCAACGTCTGCTACAACATCAGCCAGGCCGGCCCGTTCGCCAACACGGCGGTGCAGGCGGCGGCGATCTGGAACAACTACACGAACAACATCAACATGGCCCAGTGCGGGTCCAACCTGCGGATCACCTACACCTACGGCGGCGGCTCGTACGCCCAGCGCACCAGCCTCGGCAACGGCCGCGTGGTGATCGACTACAACCAGGCCCAGCAGTACTCGGCACTGCGCATCATGACGCACGAGATCGGCCACATCCTCGGCCTGCCGGACAACTACAACGGCAACTGCGCCATCCTGATGTCCGGCGGCAGCGCCGGCACGAGCTGCACCAACCCGTACCCCAGCTCCGCCGAGGCATCCCGGGTCGACTCGCTGTTCGGCTTCGCCGTCCGCAGCGCGACGCCCGCCCAGGTCTTCACCGGCAGCTGGCCGGCCGCCTCGACGGTGGGCGCCCAGCGCTGACGACGCACTGACGACGGGGTCGGCGGATCACCGCCGGCCCCGTCCGCGCGTCCCACGCCGGCCGGACGCGGCGTCGTCGGCGAGATCCGCCGCGCGGCGGCTCAGCTCCTCGACCCGCTCCCGGAGCCGGCGCACGGCCCCGGCGTCGTCGTCCACCTCGGACACCTCGTCGAGCAGGCCCACGTAGTCGGCGGCCAGCCGCCGATGCGCCGGGGCAGCCGGCCCGGCATGCCCGTCCAGGTCGATGATCTGCTGGGCGAGGACAGCCGTGGCAGCGCCGAGCGCGGCCCGCTCGTCGGCGCGTGCGTCCCGCCCGGCCCGGCGGGCGTCGGCCAGCCGCCCGGCC
>NZ_JBXUOV010000316.1:0-3433 GCF_057196585.1 Micromonospora sp. ATLC20 | reverse complement strand
GACCTGCCCCCGGCACGGCGCGCGGCTCTCCGACGCCGGCCCGCGCCCGCGTACCGCGGTGCTCGCGGCGCGCATCGGCGGGCTGGTCCGCAAGCGGTTCGTGCTCACCGAGACCGAGCCGGTGGCGATCGGCCGGGCACCGGACGGCCCGGGCGGGGTGACGCTCGGCCAGTGGCTCAACGACGAGGCCCGCCGCTGGATCAGCCGCAGCCACATCCGGCTGGAACTGCGGGTGGGCGAGGTGGTGGTCACCGACACCAGCACCAACGGCTCCGGCGTACGCCCCGGCGGCTCGATGGCCGAGCACGAGCGGATCGCGCTGGCGCCGCAGCAGTCCCGGGTGCTCGCCGAGGGCGACCTGATCGAGCTGTACCCGGGCGTGCAGGTCGGCCGCGCCGACGACATGACCAGCGACGCGAAGTACACCCCGAACTCGGTGATGGCCGAGGCGCCGACCATGGCGATGCGGCTGCCGCGTCAGTGACGGGCACGTGCGAAGGCGCCGGGACCGTCGTGGTCCCGGCGCCTTCCTCGCGTACGGAGTGAGCCTTCTCGCGTACGGCCTCAGCCGGCGAGCACGGCGGCGAGCTGCGCCACCGCGTGGTCGATCTCCTCTTCGGTGATCACCAGCGGCGGGGCGAGCCGGATGGTCGAGCCGTGCGTGTCCTTGGCGAGCACACCCCGCTCCATCAGCCGCTCGCACGCCTGCCGGCCGGTCATCAGCGCCGGGTCGATGTCCAGCCCGGCCCACAGCCCGCGACCGCGTACCGCCACCAGGCCCTTGCCGATCAGGCCGCGCAGGCCGGCGTGCAGCCGCTCACCCAGCTCGGCCGAGCGGCGCTGGAACTCGCCGGTCGCCAGCAGCCGGACCACCTCGGTCGCGACCGCGCAGGCCAGCGGGTTGCCGCCGAACGTCGAGCCGTGCTGGCCCGGCTGGAGCACACCCAGCACGTCGCGGTTCGCGGCCACCGCCGACACCGGCACGATGCCGCCGCCGAGCGCCTTGCCCAGCAGGTACATGTCCGGCTCGACGCCCTCGTGCTCGCAGGCGAACGTCGCGCCGGTACGCCCCAGACCCGACTGGATCTCGTCGGCGACGAACAGCACGTTGCGTTCGGTGCAGACCCGGCGCACACCCGGCAGGTAGCCCTCCGGCGGCACCACGACGCCCTGCTCACCCTGGATCGGCTCCAGCAGCACGGCCACCGTGTTCTCGTCGATCGCCGCGGTCAGCGCGTCCAGGTCGCCGTAGGGGACCACAGTGAAACCCGGGGTGTACGGCCCGAAGTCGGCGCGTGCGTCCTCGTCGGTGGAGAAGCTGACGATGGTGGTCGTACGGCCGTGGAAGTTGCCCTCCGCCACCACGATGTTGGCCTGGCCCGGCGCGACGCCCTTGACCTGGTAGCCCCACTTGCGGGCCACCTTGATGCCGGTCTCCACCGCCTCGGCGCCGGTGTTCATCGGCAGCACCAGGTCCTTGCCGCAGAGCGCGGCCAACTCGCGGCAGAAGTCGGCGAACTGGTCGTGGATGAACGCACGGCTGGTCAGCGTGAGCCGGTCGAGCTGCGTGTGCGCGGCCTCGATCAGCTTCGGGTGCCGGTGGCCGAAGTTCAGCGCCGAGTATCCCGCCAGGCAGTCCAGGTAGCGGCGGCCGTCCACGTCGGTCAGCCAGGCGCCCTCGGCCGACGAGATCACCACGGGCAGCGGGTGGTAGTTGTGCGCCGTGTGACGCTCCGCGTCCCGGACCGCGGACGGAGTCCGCAGCATGTCGTCGATGATCACTTGCTCGCCTTTCCCTGACGGAGTCGCAACGTGCAGCACTTCGGTCCGCCGCCGGCCTTGCGCAGCTCGGACAGGTCGATCCCGATGGTCTCGTAGCCCCGGTCGCGCAGCTTCGCGGCCAGGTCGGTGGCCTGCGCGGGCAGCACCACGTGCCGGCCGTCGCTCACCGCGTTCAGGCCCAGCACCTCGGCGTCGGCCATGGTGGCGTGGATCGCGTCCGGGAACAGCCGGCGCAGCACCGCCCGGCTGCCGGGGGAGAACGCCTCCGGCAGGTACGCCACGGTGCGCTCGTCGAGCACCGTCAGCGCGGTGTCCAGGTGGTAGAAGCGGGGGTCCACGAGCTGCATGGTGATCACCGGGTAGCCGAAGACCTCCTGGAGCTGCGCGTGCGAGGCGTGCGCGGTGCGGAACCCGGTGCCGGCGAGCAGGTGGTCACCGGCCAGCAGGACGTCGCCCTCGCCCTCGTTGACGTGCTTCGGGTCGTGCATCTCGAAGCCGGCGCCCTCGAACCAGGCCCGGTACGCGGGCGCCTCGTCGGCGCGCTGCGGGTCGCGGAACTGCACCGCCATGGCCTTGCCGTCGATCACGGTTCCGCCGTTCGCGGCGAAGACCATGTCCGGCAGGCCGGCGACCGGCTCGATCAGGTCGACCTCGTGGCCCAGGTCCAGGTACGTGCGCCGAAGCTGCTCCCACTGCCGGATCGCCAGGTCGGCGTCGACCGGGGCGGTGGGGTCCATCCACGGGTTGATCGCGTAGTCGACGGCGAAGTACGTCGGCCGGCACATCAGAAAGCGCTGGCGGATGGCGTCCATCGTCATGTCGTGCTCCCAGGGTCGGGCGCGCCCGGCCACCGTCGGCCCACGGGCTGGCGCCGTGGTCCAACGTTATGCGGCCCGGGTAGACGACATCCACCGTGGGAAGTTGCGTCCGGCAGCGGATCGTTGCGTTGAATCGGTCACCGACGAGCGATCGTTGCGCCGGCACCGGACACACTTCGGGGGCGGCGAACCGCCGCCCCCGAAAGAGGTGTTGCCCGGCCGGTGAACCACCGGAACTGATCAGGCTGGCCGGCCCTGCCGGCGATCGGGACAGTGCCCGTCAGAACCAGGCACCAAACTGTGAGTCAAGCCACTCGCGGAAGCGGCCCACCCAGTCGCCGTCGGTGGTCGGCCAGTCGAACTGGCCGGTCATCGCCACGATGCCGAGCACCACGGCGGCCAGGCCGACAGCGATGCCGATCAGCGCGTCGGTCTTGCCGGCCACGTGCCGCCGACGGGTGGCGATCAGGCCCAGCACCGCCAGCACGGCACCGACCGCGCCGCCGCCGATGCCGTACCCGGCGAGCGTGCCGGAGAGCACGAACATCGCCCCGACCACGGAGACGATCAGGCCGAGCGTGGCGAGCAGGCTGGCCCGGGGACGCTTGGTCGTGTACGGCTCCGGGCGGTCCACCCGGCCGTCGCCGTCGGTGTCCGTACCGTCGGGCCGGCCGTCCCGGTCGAGGTCGGTGCGGTCCGGCCGGCCGTCGCGGTCCAGGTCGACGGTGCGCTCGGCGACGGGCGCCGCGCCGGCGGTCCGGGCGTCGGTCACCGGAGCGGTCCGCGTGTCGGCGTCGACCCGGCGGCCGGTGACCGCACGCGCCGCCGCGCCC
>NZ_JBXUOV010000315.1:0-3444 GCF_057196585.1 Micromonospora sp. ATLC20 | reverse complement strand
GCCGCACCCAGCGCCGCGGCGACCGGGTCGGGCCGGGCGTCTATCGCGCCGGCCAGCCGGCCGTCGCCCACCCCGGGTGCCAGATCGGGTACGACCACCGCGTCGGCGACCACCGCCAGCGGCTCGACGACGAGTCCGTCGGCACCCCGGCGCACCGTCCCGCTGACGTAGCGCGGCGGCCCGTGTGCGCCGTCCAGCGCTGCCGCGAGCGCGTCGAGTGCGCCAGGTGCGGCGGCGTGGTGGGTCGCGGTGACGGTAGCCGTGCCCCCGTCGGCCCCGGTCACCGTGGCGTGCAGGCGCTGCTCACCGGCCGCGTACCCGATGGCGCGCACCTCGCCGAGCGCGAGCACCCGCACTGACTCGGCGGCGGTCCGGGGGCGCAGCAGCCGGGGTGGCCGCCCGGCCAGCTCGGCGGCGAGCGCGTCCGGGTCGCGGGCGAGCAGGCCGGACGGCAGGCCGGACCACTCCCCCGCGCCGGGGGTGACAGTGGTGCGGGCCAGCCGGCCGGCGGCGATCCGGAGCCGGTGCGCGGCGCTGCGCACCGCCGACTCGGAGACCACGTTGCCGGTGGCGAGCGCGCCGAGCGTGGCGCCGGTGACGCGCCGACCGGCCAGCTCGTGCCCGGTGGGCGGGTCGTCGTCGGTGACCGGGTAGGCGCGGCGCAGCACCAGCACCGAGACGGCCGCCGGGTGGGCGAGCACCACGTCCACGCCCACCTCGCCGCCACTCTCCCGGACCCGGGCGCCCAGGCCGGTCAGCCGTACCCGCCGTAGCGGCGTCTCCGCCGGCTCGTGCGTACCGAGTACCCGCTCCACCGGGGTGGCGCCGGCGTTCACCACCGCGCGCCGCCGGGCGGGCAACTCGGCGAGCAGGTCGGCGAACGTCTCCGGCCGGTACCGGGCGCCGCGCGCGGCGTACGCCTCCATCTGCCCGGCCAGGTCCTCCACGGCGAGCAGCGGCCAGCGCAGACCGGCCGCGTCGAGGTCACGCCGGGCGGCGGCGAGCCGGCCGTCCACGCCGGAGCCCAGGTGCGCGGCCCCGGTCAGCAGCACGTCGGCGGCCAGCGCCACCGCCGCGTCCAGCGCCGGATGCTCCGTCACGGTGGCGGTTCCGCCGACGCGTACCTGCGCCTCGGGCCGGTCCGGCTGCTCCCGGTCGGCCGTCCGGCACGCCCACACCGCGAGGGCGATCGCTTCGCCGCCGTCGTCGGCCGCGTCGCCGCGCGCGTACCCGATCTGGCGCGGCACCAGGAAGCGGACCGTGCCGGTGGGCAGCTCCACGCGCGGAACCGGGTCGGCGGCGTCCGGCCGGTGGACCACTGCGGCGTAGCCGCGACGCAGCCGCCGTCGCGCGGCGGTGAGCGCGGGCGCGCCGATCGCGGCGGCCAGTTCCTCGTCGGTGACGTCGCCCGGCGACCACCGCCACGGCTCGCTCCCGGCTGAGGCGTCCTCCCCGTCCGGCGCCGCGTCCCGGCCCGGCGCGGCCTCCCAGTCCGAAGCGGCCTTGCCGTCCGACGCGGCCTTCCGGTCCGGTGCGGCGTCGTGATCCGGCGCGGCGTGCCGGTTCGACGCGGCCTCCCCGTCGGGCGCGGCCTCGCGGTCCGGGGCGTCGGCGTGCGTGCGCTGGTAGGTCAGCACGACGGCGAGCAGGTGCCGGCACACGCCGGGCGCCGGACAGGAGCAGATCCCGGCCGCGAGGCCGCCGCCCCCGGGCAGCGTCACCGTCACCCCGTCCGGGTACGCCGCGCGCACCTCGCCGTCGGCGTCCTCGGTGAGCATCGGCCGCTCACCGGCGTCGACCTCCTTCGTGGCGCGCTTCACCAGGCCCCTGTTGCTCAGCGCGGCCAGCACGTCCGGGGTGAGCGCGATCAGGTCGTCACGGGTCATCCGGTCCCCCTACCGGCCCACGTGCTCGGCCACGAACGCGGCCAGCTCGCCCGGCGTCATCGCGCCCACCGCCGCGCCCACGTCGGCCAGCCGCTGGGCGGTGGCCCGGTCGTACGCCGGGTCGGCCTCCTCGTCCAGCGCGGCCAGCGCGAGCACGTGCGTGCCCTGCTCCACGAGCTGCTTCACCGACCGGACCAGACGCCCGGCGTCCCCGCCCTCGTAGAAGTCGGACACCAACGCGACGATCGCCCGGCGCGGGTTCTCCACGAGCTGCGCGCCGTACGCGACCGCGCGAGCGATGTCGGTGCCGCCGCCGAGCTGCACCTTCATCAGCAGCTCCACCGGGTCGTCCACGTCGGAGGTCAGGTCGACCACATCGGTGTCGAAGGCGACCAGGTGGGTGCGTACGCCCGGCAGCCCCCACAGGCAGGCGGCGGTCACCGCGGCGTGGATCACCGAGCCGAGCATCGAGCCGGACTGGTCCACCAGCAGGATCACCTGCCAGCGGTCCAGGTGGCGGCGGGTACGGGAGAAGAAGTGCGGCTGCCGGACGTGCAGGCGGCGCTCGTCCGGCCGCCAGTGCGCCAGGTTCGCCCGGATGGTCCGGCGTACGTCGAAGTTGCGGGCCTGCCGGAACCGGCTGGGGCGGCGCGCCCGGGGCCCGGAGAACGACTGCCGCACGTCGGCGGCCAGCCGCTCGACCAGTTGCCGCACCACCGCCTCGACCAGCTTGCGGGCCAGCCGCAGCACCTGCGGGTCCATCAGGTGCTTGGTGCGCAGCACCGCGCGCAGCAGCGCCGGGTTCGGCTCGACCCGGGCCAGCACTGCCGGGTCGGTGACGACCTCGTGGATGCCGTACCGCTCGACCGCGTCGCGTTCCAGCCGCTGCACCGTCTCCTTGGGGAACAGCCGGGTGATCCCGTCCAGCCAGTCCACAGTGGTCAGCGCGGACGGGCCGGACCCGCCTCGCCGCACGTCGCGGCGGCCGAGTTCGGCGTCCCGGCCGTAGAGCCAGTCCAGCGCGGCGTCCCGGCCGGCCGCCTCGGCCGACAGGCCGCCCAGGCTGTCCTGCGCGGCGTCGCCGAGCACCAGCCGCCAGCGTTCCCGCATCGGGTCGGTCACGTCCGGTCCCCTTCCCACAGCCCCTCCCGGGTCAGCACCGCGTCGACCCGCTCCTCCACCGCGCGGGCGGCGGCCACCAGCAGCGGGTCGGCGTCCAGGCGCAGCAGGTCACTGGGCGGCGCGTCGCCGCCGTGCAGCGCCTGCACGTGCCGGGCCACCTCCGCCCGCTCCCGGGGCGGGAACCAGCCGAACGCCTGCCGCAGCGCGGGCAGCGCCACCAGGAAGTCGTACGCGCCCATCGCGGCGAGCAGTTCGTCCACCACTGTGAGCAGCGCCGCGTCGCCGCTGACCACCTCCTCCCGGGCCAGCGCGAACAGCCCGGACAGCCAGTCGCCGAGCGTGTCCGGCGCGGCCACGGCCCGGACCGCGCGGGCCGCGTCCGGCACGTCCCCCAGCGACCAGGCCAGGCCCAGCGCCGCGCCGCGCAGGTCCGGCG
>NZ_JBXUOV010000314.1:0-3453 GCF_057196585.1 Micromonospora sp. ATLC20 | reverse complement strand
CCCACCGCCCCCCCCCCCCGGCGCCCGCCCCCCCCCCCCCCCCCCCCGCCCCGGGGGGCCGCCCCCCCGGGACCGTGGGTCAGGAGCCGTACGGCAGCGTGACCGTCGAGGCGTTGCCGACGCCGAGGATCGTGGGTGCGCCACCGATGGCGTTCCACACCTCGACGCGTACCGTGCCGCCGGACAGGTTGCCCAGCGCGCCGGTGGACGAGAGCAGGCCCTGGGTCTGCCGGTACCGCTCCGCACCCGGGATCGGATCGGTGGCGAAGTACCTGTAGGTCTCCACCCGCTCGACGCTGCCGTCGCCGGTCAGGTCGTAGGAGACCCGGATCTGGACGCCGTTGCCGACCGCGGTACCCGCGTCGACGGCCAGGTCGAACGTGGTCGCCCCGCCGGTGTACGTGCCGGTCAGCCCGGTGGCGGTGAACACCTGCGGGTTGGTCGGCGTGCCGTCGGAGTTGCCGGTCGCCGCCGCCACGTTCACCGTGCCGGCGGTGCCTGCGGTGCCGTCCAGCCCGCCGCCGGACCGCAGGTACCGGACCGGCGTCAGCGGGCCGGCCGTACTCGTCGGGCTGGGGCTCGCGGAGGTCGGGCTGGGGCTCGCGGAGGTCGGCGTGGGACTCGCGGTGGTCGGCGTCGGGGTCGGGGTGGGCGTCGTGGTCGGCGGGGGACCGGTCGGCACGGTGCCGCCGCCGGTGGCGTTGCCACCGCTCCACGTGTACGCCCCGGACGTCGCGGTCTTCCCGGCCGGCACGGCGAGCGTGACACCGGTGGAGAACGTGACGGTAAGCGGCCGGGCGGTGATGTTCGACGCCACGTAGGTGCGGACGCCGTTCTTGACGAACACCTTCGCCAGCGGGTGGTTCGCCGTGACGGTGGTGTCCACCGTGCCGAGCGCGGCCAGGTTGCGGATCCAGTGGAACGTGTGCGCCTTGCTCTCGCCCTCCTCGCTGGTGAACCCGCTGTTGGCGCGGAAGTTGCGCAGCGCCTGCTCGCCGTCGCCCAGGGCCAGGAACTCCCAGACGATGTCCTGCCACACGGTCGGCGGGCCGCCCTTGTTGGTGACCAGCTCGGCGTAGTTGGCCTTGACGTACTCCGGGAAGTCGCCCAGGTAGAGGTGACCGCCGGTGATCGGCAGCATGTTGATGCCCTGGATCATCTCCGGCGCGGCGGAGAACCAGGTCGAGTACGCCCCGCCGTCGCCCCACACCATGCCGACCGTCTTGTGCCCGAACGCGGCCGGGAAGTTCTGGTCGTACACGTCGAACCAGTACTCGGAGATCGCCGCGGACTGGGTGGTCCACAGGTAGACACCGGCGTCGCGGACGGCCGTGTCGCCGGTGGCCTGGCCCCACTGGATCAGCGCGTTGGCGAAGTTCATCCCCTCCGACGAGGACTCCTGGTTGTTGCCGGCGAAGAACGGCGCCAGACCGGAGGCCCAGTCGTGCCCGGCGTAGATGTCGAAGTCCCGCAGGTAGGGGAAGCGGCTGTCGGCGCGGTCGTAGTTGTTGGCGTCGCGGATCAGCAGGTCGACCATGCCGCCGTAGCGGCTGTCGTCGGCCCAGCCCGGGTCGAACTTGGCCAGCGTGGCGGCTGCCGCGATGAAGTAGCCGTAGTGGAAGTGGTGGTCGTTGAGGTCCTCGTCGGAGCCGTACGAGGCCGGGTAGCCGATCAGCGTGCCCCAGTTGCGGTCGTAGTAGAACAGCTGGCCGGTCTCGCCGGAGCCGGCGGTGAGCCAGTTGGTCAGCCGGTTCCGCATCGCGGTCAGCGCCGCGTCGCGGACCGAGGTCTGCCCGAGCTGGTCGGCGATCTCGGCGATCCGGGCGGCCCGGCCGAGCCCCTTGCCGGCCCAGTAGGTGTCAGTGCCGCTGACGCCCTCCGGGTTGCCCTGCTCGGCGTTGAGGTAGCCGGTGACTGTGGAGAGGTCCGCGCCGCTGGAGTCGCCCACGGCGGGCACCTCGGGCAGCACGCCGGTGAAGCGCATCGAGGTGGTGAACGACGGCACGCCGGTGAGCACCCGCATGGCGCCGCGCGCCGAGACGTACGTCGGGGTGATCGGGGTGGCGCCGGTGAGGCTGCGCCACTGGTGCGGGTAGAGCGCCACCACGGTCTTCGTCTCGCTGCCCTCGCGGGGCGTGGTGGTGAACGCGTACGTGGTGCGCACGGTGCCGGCGGACGGGTCGTAGGCGTAGCTCATCCGGGTGCCGGTGACGTGGGCGTGTGCGTACCGGGAGTACGTGTCGGCCAGCGCCGCCCGGTCGCCGCCGCCGGGCAGCACCGCCACCGAGAAGTACCCCTTTCCGGCCAGCGTCGAGCTGATGCCGGCGCCGTTGACGGTCCAGGTCGCCCCGGCCGGGGCGTACGCGACGTAGTCGTGGCCGTTGACCGTGAAGCCGATGGTGGCGCCGGAGTTGCGCCACACGGTGGGCGTCGCGGTGGCGGTGAGCTGCGCGGTGCCGCCGCTGACCGTGTAGTAGCTGAACGGCAGCCCGTGGCCGATGGTGGCGCGCATGGTGCGGCTGCCGTCGCTCCAGTCGGCGGTGACCGTCCAGTCGCTCCAGCCGGCGGCCTTCACCACGGGTGCGGACAGCCCGGGCATCCCGACGCGGACGTCCTCGCCGTACGGGTAGTGGAACTCGCCGACGCCGGTCGCGGTGCCGCTGATCGCCGGCGTGGTGGTGTACGACAGGCCGAGCCCGTTGTTCTCGGCCTTGAAGGCCAGCGGGTGCGCGTGCAGGATCTCGCTGCCGGTGCAGTTGTTGCGCTTCCAGATCAGCGACGACCACCAGTCGTTCGTGGGGATCGCGCCGGACGGCGCGTCGGCGGTGACGAACGTCCTCGGGTCGGTGCTGATCGCGCCGCAGCCCTTCGGCAGCAGGGTGCCGGGCGGCCGGGTCTCGGTGTAACTGCCCGCGCCGACGGCGCCGGCGGTGGCGGTGCCGCCACCGCCGACCACGACGCCGAGCAGGCCGGCGGCGAGCACCGACGCGGCGACGAGGGCGGTCGCCCGCAGGCCGCGCCGGCGGGCGGGGGACGGGACGGGCGGGGCCGGGGGTACGGGGTCGGGGGAGAAGTCCCGCAGGAGGGTCATGGAGGTCCCCTTCACGAGGAGAAGGCGGGGTACGGAGTGGTGGTCCGGCAGTCGTGAGAGCGCTCTCTTGAGAAGGGACAGTAAGGTTCGGGTTACGGATCCGTCAATGTCTTGTTACCAAAGAGAGCGCTCTCCCGGGCGCGCGGAACGTCCACCGATCACCTCGCGAAGCGCGCTGACCAGCGTCGGCGGCGCGCACGAGCGCCGCCCCCGGCCGAGGCGGCCGGAGGCGGCGCGAGGACGCGTGCGCCTACGCTGAGTCAGGCGGCGGTGGCGGCGAGGCTCCGCGCGTCGGTGCGTACCGCGGCCGTGCCTGGCTCACCGACGGCACCGGCCCGGCCGGCGCCCGGCTGCCCCGCGCC
>NZ_JBXUOV010000313.1:0-3467 GCF_057196585.1 Micromonospora sp. ATLC20 | reverse complement strand
CCGTGGGACCGCTGGCAGGCCACGCCCGCCGGCCGGTCCGAGCCGCCGGGTGCCCTGCGCGTCGGCACGGTACGCCTCGACGGCGCCGAGCCGGTGCCGGCGCTCGTCCCGCTGCTCGATGCCGGGCACGCGCACCTGGCCGGCGGCGACCGTGCCGGGCTGGCCACCGTGGTACCGGCACTGCTGCTGCGCTCGGTCGGGCGGGCCGACCCGGGCGCGGTGCGGCTCTACGGGTACGACCCGGAGCACCTGGGCGGCGGGCTGGCCGGGTTCGCGCCGCTGGGCACGGCCGGGCTGCTCACGTTCGTCGGGCCGGGCGGGTTGGGCCGGCTGCTGGACGACCTGGTGGAACAGATCCGCCGGATCAACGCCACCGTGCTCGCCGGTGAGTACGGCTCGCTGCGCGAGCTGGCCGCCGCCACCGGACGCCGCCCGGAGCCGTGGCGGGTGGCGGTGCTGCTCGGCGGCGACGAGCTGTCCCGGCACGAACGCGGCCAGCTCGACCGGGTGGTGCGGACCGGCGCGGCCTGCGGCGTGCACCTCGTGGTCCGCGGCATCGAGCTACCAGACGACCCGACAGTCACCCGGATCACCGTGGAGCCGGACGACGCCCGGGTGGCCGGGCTGCCGGTGGTGCTCGACGCGCCGCCGCCGCCCGCCCTGGTCACCGAGACGTGCCGTACCGTCGCCTCCCGGGTGGCCGCCGGCCCGCCGCCGACGCCCTTCACCGACCTGCTCCCGCCGCCGGACGAGTACTGGCGGGAGAACTCCGCGCACGGCCTCAGCGCGCCGATCGGCGAGGGCCCGCACGGGCGGCAGGTGCTGCTCACGCTCGGCGACTACCCGCCGCACGCGCTGATCGGCGGCCCGTCCGGCACCGGCAAGACGAACCTGATCTTCGCCTGGATCGGCGCCCTCGCCGCCCGGTACTCCCCCGCCGAGCTGGAGTTCTACCTGCTGGACTTCAAGGAGGGCGTGTCCTTCGCCCGGTTCGCGCAGGGCCGGCGCGACCCGAGCTGGCTGCCGCACATGCGGCTGGTCGGTATCAACGTCAACACCGACCGGGAGTTCGGTCTGGCGCTGCTGCGCTTCCTCGCCGAGGAGCTGCGCCGTCGCGCCGACGCGGCGAAGAAGCACGAGGTCACCAAGCTGGCCGAGCTGCGCGCGGTGGACCCGGACGGGCACTGGCCGCGCATCGTGGCGGTGGTCGACGAGTTCCAGGCGCTGCTCGCCGGGCGGGACGTGGTCGCCCGGGAGGCCGCCGACCTGCTGGAGGACCTGGCCCGGCGGGGCCGGTCGCAGGGCATCCACCTGGTGCTCGCCTCGCAGGACGTCCGCGGCATCGAGGCGCTGTGGGGACGGCCGGCGCTGGTCGCCCAGTTCACGCTGCGGATCGCGCTACCGAAGGCGCTGCGCATCCTGGCCGAACGCAACGACGCGGCGCAGTCGCTGCCCCGTCACCACGCGGTCGTCAACGCCGAGTCGGGCCTGGCCGAGGGGAACGAGGTGGCCCGGATCCCGTCGGCGAGCGACTGGGAGACGTGGAGCGAGCTTCAGCACCGGCTGTGGCGGATGCGCCCGCAGGACGCCGCGCCGGCCCGGCTGTTCGACGGCGACGCGATCCCGAAGCTGGCCGACGCGCCGGACTTCCGGGCGCTCACCGCGCCGGAGCAGGGCGTGCCGCGCAGCCCGGTGGCGCTGCTCGGCGAGATCATCGACGTGCAGTCCCGCTCGGCGGCGCTGCGGCTGCCCCGCGCGCCGGGCCGCAACCTGGCGGTGCTGGGCACCCGGGTGGACGAGGCGTGCGCGGTGCTCGACGCCGCCGCCCGGTCGCTGGCGCGGCAGTACCGGCCCGGCACCGCCCGGTTCTCCATCGCCTGCCTGGATCCGGACGCCGACCCGGCCGCCCGCGCCCTGTACGAGGACCTGGAAGGCGACGCCTCCTGGTACGACGAGGAGACGGTGCCGGAGCTGATGGCCGAGGTGGGTGACGGACTCGGCGCGCCGGGTGCGGCGCGTACCCCGCACTTCCTGCTGCTGTACGCGGTGGACGCGGCCGCCGCGGCGCTGGCCGGCAAGGCCGGTACGCGCACCGGGCTGGAGCAGTTGCGCCGGATCCTGCACGACGGGCCGGAACGGCGTACGCACGTGCTGGCGTGGTGGCGTGGCGTGGCCCGGATGCGGGTGGACCTGGGCGGCGCGGGCGCGCGCACGGATCAGATCGGCGCCTGGGTGGCGCTGGACGTGCAGGGCGGTGAGCTGGGCTCCTCGCTGTATCCGGGCAGCGGCGGGCCGGACTGGTATCCCCGGCCGTGGCGCGGTCTCTACTTCGACCGGGCGGTGCACCGCACCGGACAGGTGATCATCCCTTATGGTCCCTCCCGATGAACGAACCGGTTGCCAGTGAGACGTACAGCGCGCAGATCCGCCGGCTCGCCGAGCTGACCGCCCGGGTGGCCGCCCAGCGGGCCGAGGCGCACACCTGGTACGACCAGCAGGTGGCCGCGGCCGACCGGGCGGTCGCGGAGGCCGCCGAGCAGGTGCGGCAGGCCGAAGCGGAGGTGGCCGAGGCGTCCCTGCTCGTGGAACGCGTCGACGGCGAGGTCACGCACCTGTGGACGCAGTTGCGGGCCCGGCTCGGCGGGAGCGCGCGGCGGCTGGGCGACCCGCCCGGCCCGGTACGCGGCGCGGCCGGTGACCCGGTGCCGCTGCTGCGGGCGGTCCGGGAGCTGCTGGACCGCACCGGCTCGCCGGGCGAGCTGCCCGGTTCGGTGAACCCGCTGCTCGTCGCGTGCGGGATCGGCGGGGCGCTGGTGGCGTACGCGCTTGGGGTGGGCGCGCGGGCCCTCGCGGCCGGTTCCAGCGGCGATCTGGCGGTGGGCCTGCCGGTGCTGGCGCTGGTGGTGACGCTGCTCGGCCCGGTGATCGGGCTGGCGCCGGCGCGGCTGCTGGCCGACCGCCGCCACGCGGTGCTGACCCCCCGCCCGATGATCCTGGTGGCCGCTTCCGGCCTGGTCACGACGCTGCTCCTGCTGACGGTGACCTACACCCGCTGACCGCCGCCCTCCGCCGCCGGCTCCCAAGCCGTCGATCATGAGGTTGGCGGCGCGACACGCCGTCGCGCCGCCGGTCAACCTCATGATCGCCGGGATCAGGCGGGGGTCAGGACTGCCTCCTTGAGGAGGCGGCGGGCCAGCACCAGGCGGTCGGCGTCGTCGTCGAGGCCGGGCAGGTCGCCGACCCTTGTCACCTCGCCGGTGAGCAGTGCGCGCAGCGCGGCCTCGCAGGTGCCGGGCAGGGTGAGCGTGCGGTCGGGCACGCGCAGCGTGACCCGTCCGTCGGCGGCCGGGGTGAGCTGCCAGCGCAGGCCGCCGCGCACCGCGACCTCGCTGTCCGGGCTCAGCCGGGCCAGCGCCTGCGCCTGGGCCAGCGGCCGGATCGGCGCCGGGCGGGCGGCCGGCCACACC
>NZ_JBXUOV010000312.1:0-3502 GCF_057196585.1 Micromonospora sp. ATLC20 | reverse complement strand
GTGACGGGCTCCGACACTGCGGGCTCGGACACGACCGGGTCGGAGGTGACGGGCTCCGACACTGCGGGCTCGGACACGACCGGGTCGGAGGCGGCGGGAGAGGACGCGGCCGGCTCGTCGTCGGAGCGGGCGGCGGTGGCGACGGCCGGCTCGGCGGTCGCGGACTCGGCGGGGGCGGGCTCGGACACGGTGGCTGCGGCCGAGGGCTCGTCGACCACAGCGACCGGGCGCGGCTCGTCGACGGTGGCGGTCACCGCGGGGGCGGTCTCCACCGTGGGCGTCGCCGGGGCGCCGGACCGGCGACGGCCGACGACCACCCAGCCGACGCCGAATCCGATGAGCAGGGCCAGGATCACGAACAGCCACTGCCCGAAGCTCGACGGCATGGCCAACCTCCTTCTATGTACGTGCACGACGGTGGCGAAAGACTCGGGGCAGCTTCGCACACGCGCGCGGCGCACGACAGGCAGCCCGGGGCCGGGCCACGACGGTGGGACCGGCGGTGTCGGCCGGTGCCCGGAGGATGACCGAGCGTGTGCCGAAAGGCGGCGTCGAGCGGATCGGAGAACGGGGAGACGCCCCGGAACCCGGGTGCCGTGCGTGGTTCCGGGGCGTCCCGTCCGTCGCCCGTGGCCGGTCAGTGGATCCGGTCGGGCGCAGGGGTGTCGGCGGAGTCCCAGCTGTAGAAGCAGCCGGCCACGGCCTCGCGGGGCGAGTGCCAGGTCGGCAGGTACGGGGAGGTGTGCGCGGACAGCCGCTTGTTCACCTGTTCGTAGAGCGGGTTGTCGCGCAGTTCCGCGGTGAGATCGGGGGCGACGTCGACGGTCTCCATCAGATGAACGCACAGGTCGTGCAGGTAGTACAGCGACCGGTGCCGGACGCCGGTGAGGTGGGGGAGTTCGGTGGCGTCGGCCTCGGCGAAGATCTGCGCCACCCGCCCCTGTGCGCCCGGCACGATCCGGCTGACCACCAACAGTCGACTCATCGTGACCCCTCTCGCCGCCGCGGTGCTGGCCTCACGGTGCCGGTCGCGCTGTCACCTCGCCGTCACCGCGTACCCCGGGGCATTGATGGTGGTGGCGACGGTGAGGTGGGGGCGCGCGGCGCCGGTTTGGCGGTCCGGTCCGTGCGGCGCGGCGGCGGCTCCGGGCGGCTGGCCCGGCGGATCGGCGCGAGGGTGTCGTCGAGCAGCGCGGTCATCGCCGGGGACGGTTCCAGCCGTAGTTCGCGCAGCAGCAGATCGCGGTAGACGTAGAAGGAGTGGACCGCCTCGAACGCGTTGCCCTCGGCCAGGTGGATGCGGACCACCAGACGGTGCGGGGTCTCCCGCAGCGGTTCGGCGGCCATCGCCTCCAGCGCCGCCTCCAGCGCCTCGCCGTGCCGTCCGGCGGTGAGGTGGTTGCCGGCGAGTTCCTCCAGCATGTGCAGGCGCAGCTGACGCAGCCGTTCGCGTTCCAGCAGCACCCAGTCGTCGTACCAGCCGGGGAGCAGGTCGTGGCGCCCGGCGCCGGCGGCGCCGCGCGGGACGGTGCCCTCGCGGACCAGCGCCGCGGTCTCCACCAGGTCGTCCACGTCGAGGCGGACGGTCGGTCCGAGGCGGACGGTGTCGCCGTCGGTGCGCAGCGGGCAGCACGGATCCTGCCGCAGCCGCCACAGCGCGGTGCGCAGCGACGACAGCGCCCGCTCTTCAGGCGTCTCGGGCCACAGCAGCCCGGCGAGGTGGCTGCGGGTCGCGGCCGGGCGCAGGCCGATCAGCGCGATGACGCGTTGCAACCCCCGGGGTACGACCACGGGCGTGTCGTCGTGCAGCAGCTGGAAGCCGCCCAGCAGATGCAGTGACACCCGTGGGGCGGGTTCGCCCGCCGTCGGCATTCTCGATCCACCCGACACGGCGCACCCCCCAGCACCGGAACCCTCGTCCCGACCGTTTCGCGTTGCCCGGACCGCCGCCCGCGACGCCGGTGTCGGAACGCCTCCGCCACGGCCGGAAGCTCCACCGTGGCCGGGCTGACCGAGACGCAGAATATCAACGCCTGTTACTCTCAGTCAACGGTCGGTCGGTCACCTGACTATCCGTAGTGGGCTCGGTAATACGCCCGTGATCTGCGAAGAAGTGTCGTCACCTGGGGGCCGGAAAGCGATCTTCCCATAGCTCGCGCACAGCTTGCGTCAACGCAGCGTCACCATGTTTGTGGCCCGATGGGGCCCGGTTGACGCCCGGTAGACGCCGTCGGCGCGACCGTGTGGCAATCCGTGCGGCGCGACCGGTTCGCCGCGCACCGGGACGTCCAGGAGGCGCGAATGGACCGTTCGCTCATCGTCGCCAAGGTGGTGCCGACGGCCGAGGACCGGGTGGCCGAGATCTTCGCCGAGTCCGACGCGACCGAGCTGCCCGGCCTGGTCGGGGTCCGGCACCGTTCGCTGTACCGGCTGCACGACCTCTACGTCCATCTGCTGGAGACGGAGACGCCCGCGCAGGGCGCGGTGGAGGACAACCGCGGGCATCCGGAGTTCATCCGGATCAGCGAGCGGCTGCGGCCGTACATCTCGCCGTACCTGCCGACCTGGCGGTCGCCGCGCGACGCGATGGCGCACTGCTTCTACCGCTACGACGCGCCGGCCCACCGGTACGACACCGCCGGGCGGCCACTGTGACCACGACCGCCCCGCGCGACGAGCAGCTCTGGTCGAGGTGCGACGGATGCGCGTCGCTGCTCTACCGCAAGCGGCTGCGCCGGAACCTGGACGTCTGCCCGGAGTGCGGCTCGCACGCGCGGCTGGACGCGCCGGACCGGGTGGCGCAGCTGGCCGACCCGGACTCGTTCGTCCCGCTGCCGGACCGGGCGGTACGCGTCGACCCGATCGAGTTCGTCGACGAGTTGCCGTACCCGCACCGGCTCGGCGCGGCCCGCGCGGCGACCGGCCTGGACGAGGCGGTGCTCTGCGGCACCGCCCGGCTGGGCGGGCACCCGGTCGCGCTGGCGGTGATGGACTTCCGCTTCCTCGGCGGCAGCCTCGGCTGCGCGGTCGGTGAGCTGATCACCCGGACCGCCGAGCGGGCGCTCGCCGACGGCATCCCGCTGGTGCTGGTGACCGCGTCGGGCGGGGCGCGGATGCAGGAGGGCGCGCTGTCGCTGATGCAGATGGCCACCGTCAGCCAGGCCCTCGCCGGGATGCGGGAGGCGGGCCTGCTCACTGTCAGCGTGGTCACCGATCCCACGTACGGCGGGGTGGCCGCCTCCTTCGCTACGAACACCGACCTGGTGCTGGCCGAGAGCGGCGCCCGGCTGGGCTTCGCCGGCCCTCGAGTGATCCGCCAGGTCACCGGCGCGAAGCTGCCGGAGGGCTTCCAGACCGCGGAATACCTGCTGCGGCACGGCCAGGTGGACATGGTGGTGCCCCGGCACGCGCTGCGGGGCCGGCTCGCGGCGCTGCACGACCCGCTCGACCTCGACGGCATGCGGATCAGCGTGGAAGCCAGCGGCGGCATCGCCGTCGCCCC
>NZ_JBXUOV010000311.1:0-3562 GCF_057196585.1 Micromonospora sp. ATLC20 | reverse complement strand
CCGCCGGCCTGGCCGGCCTGGACGCGGTGGCCGCCGGCCGGGCCTTCGACAGCGATCTCGTCCGCGCCGTGGTGGCCGCCATCTACGCCCGCCACGACGGCGTCACCGAGCGGGAGGAGCGCCTGACCGACATGGTCGACCTGCTGGCCGCCGCCCGGGCGACGGTACGGGTGCTGCGCCGCCGGGCGGATCCGGCCGACTCGGCGGCGTACCGGCAGTGGGTGGAGTCGGTCGCCGCCCGGGTGTGCCGGGCCGGGCAGACCACGCCGAGCCCCGCCGACACGCGCTTCCTCGACCGGCTGGGCGGCGCGCTCGACCTGCGCTGACCGGGGACGCCGCCGGGCCGTACCCTCGGCAACCGTGACCGACGACCAGCTCGACGTGGGTGTGGGGCCGTGGCCCGGTGACCCGCCGGACGACCCGCGCTACGACCCGGAGCTGCTCACCGCCGGGGACCGGCGCAACGTGGTGGACCGCTACCGCTACTGGCGGCGTGAGGCCGTGGTGGCCGACCTGGACCGGCGCCGGCACGACTTCCACGTGGCGATCGAGAACTGGCAGCACGACTTCAACATCGGCACCGTGGTCCGCAACGCCAACGCCTTCCTCGCCGCCGAGGTGCACATCGTCGGGCGGCGGCGGTGGAACCGGCGGGGCGCGATGGTGACCGACCGCTACCAGCACGTCCGGCACCACGCGACGATCGAGGAGTTCGTCGCGTGGGCGCGCGACGAGCGGTTGCCGGTGGTCGGGATCGACAACCTGCCCGGCTCCCGGCCGATGGAGACCGCGGTGCTGCCGCGTCGCTGCGTGCTCCTGTTCGGCCAGGAGGGGCCGGGACTGTCGGCGGTGGCCCGATCGGCCTGCGACGCGCTGTTCTCCATCGCCCAGTACGGCTCGACCCGGTCCATCAACGCGGGGGTGGCCAGCGGCATCGCCATGCACGCCTGGATCCGGTCGTACGCCGGGCCGCCGCCGGACTGAACCCGCGGGTGGGTCCACCGCCGGACGGAAATCCCACGCTCGTCGGCCCGCCCCGCTTGACGCCCCGCGGGTCCGGGGTGACGGTGAGGGTGTGACTGTCGCGGTGAGTTGTCCGAAGTGCGCGGGCCCGGTGCGCGAGCCGGATCTGATGCACGCCGAGCACCGGTGCGTGCGCTGCGGCCCGGTCGCGCCGCTGCACGTACCGGAGCACATCAGCGCCGAGATCATGGCCAGCGTGGTGGAGCGGATGGCCGCCGACCCCGACCCGACGGGCCGGCTGCGGATGCCGCTGTGGTGCCCGTGGCCGCTCCCGCCGGGCTGGACGCTCACCGGCGTGGCCTGGGCGGGCGACGACCGGGCGGGCGTACGGGCCACGCTCGTCGCCTGCGCCGGACCGGCCCCCCTGGACGGTGGGCCGGCCGACCTGATCTTCGTCGCCGAGGAACCCGGCGTAGGTCTCGGATCCCGCTTCGCGGGACTGCCCGGACCCGACCCCGGCCCACAGGTGGAGGAGGCGCTCACCGATCCCGGCCCTGGTCATCCCGAGCGGCTGCCGCACGCGAAGATCCGGGTGGGCGGCCATCCAACTCCACTGTGGCTCGTCCGCTCCGAAACGGATCGAAGCGCGTACGCCGGCGAGGCTCGGGGAATGTGGCTCCATGCGATAGCCTGGCCGGCGAGTGCGGGTCACCTCCTCGCGGAAGAAGTCGTGCTGCACGACCTCGCCGAGTGGACACCGCCCGAACTCGTGTACGGCGCACCGTCTCCGTACCTGCACGGGCGGGCCTGACCGGCTCGCCACGGCGAGTCGGAGAGCGGACGCAGATATTCACGGTAAGACACCATGCTGATACTCTGGGTGCCGCTGCGGTAAACGGACCCGGCTCCGCGCGAGAGGATGGCCCGCTATGGTCAAGAAGGTCCTCACCTGGGCCGGAATCGCATTCTTGATCTTCTTTGTTGCGTACCGGCCCAACTCCGCCGCCGACGTCTTCAAGTCCCTCGGCGGCGGCATCATGGACATCGCGCAGGGCTTCGGCGACTTCTTCACCAACCTCGTCGCCTAGCCGCCCATGGGAAGCCCCTCCGGTCCACCCTTCGACCCGGACGACCCCGACCGGGCACGCCGGGAACGCGACACCGAGCCGATCCCCCGGATCGACCCGGACGACCCGGCCGGTTACGGCCCCGGCCCGTACGCGGACCCGGACGACGCCGGCTACGGCAGCGCGTACGCCGGCGAGGGGCGGTCCGGCCGGGCCTGGGCACGGGACCCGGACGGCTTCCCGGACCAGCCGATCTCCGAGGAGGAGCTGGCCGGGCTGCGGTCCGACGCCACCGGCATGGCACCCCGCCGGGTGCTGCCGCTGGAGGACGAGCCCAGCTCGCTCGTGGCCCGTTACCTCTTCCCCACGGAGCGCTACCGGGGCGAGTGGAAGCGGCACTGGATCCACCTCACCACCCCGATCATCGTCGGCGTGGCGGCCACGTTCGTGCTCGGCTACCTCTCCGGCTTCCTCGCCGGGCGGGACGTCGGCGCGTTGACCACAGTCGCCGTGCTGCTCTGGTTCGCCGTGATGGGCTGGGTGGCCTGGAAGGTCGCCGACTGGTGGTACGACCGGTTCATCCTGACCAACAAGCGGGTGATGGTCGTCAACGGCATCATCACCCGGCAGGTCGCGATGATGCCGCTCACCCGGGTCACCGACATGAAGTACGAGCAGAGCCCGACCGGCCGTGCCCTCAACTACGGCACTTTCGTGCTGGAGTCCGCCGGTCAGGAACAGGCACTCCGGGTGATCAAGAACCTGCCCAACCCGAACGAGCTCTACCTGCGTGTGGTCGAGGAGATGTACGAGCCGCAGGCGGTCGAGGCGCGGCTGGGCAAGGAGGCCGACGAGGCCAAGGCCGACGACGGAGCCTGAAACTTTTCGTCCGAACATCGGATGAACTGCACACCTTCCGCCATCGACCCGGGCGACCCGGCCGTGGCATCCTGCCAGGCAGGACGGGGGGAGATGAGTGTGGTGGTGAGCAGAGATCCGCTGGAGGAGGAGTTCCGCGAATTCGTCGCGGCCCGGTCCGGCGCACTGCTGCGCACCGCCTACCTGCTCGCCGGTGACTGGGCCACCGCCGAGGATCTGCTCCAGACCGCGCTGACGAAGACCTACCTGGCCTGGAAGCGGCTCGGCGGGATCGATGCCATCGAGCCGTACGCCCGCCGGGTCATGGTCAACACGTCCACCAGCTGGTGGCGGCGCCGCTGGCACGGCGAGCGCCCCACCGAGGTGCTGCCGGAGCGCGCCGGTGTCGACGAGATCGAGCAGCAACTCGACCGGGACGCGCTCTGGCGGCACCTCCAGGCGCTGCCGGCCCGGCAGCGGGCGGTGCTGGTGCTGCGCTTCTACGAGGACATGTCCGAGGCGCAGACCGCCGCGCTGCTGGAGATCTCCCCGGGCACCGTCAAGAGCCAGACCTCCCGGGCGCTGAACACGCTGCGCCGCCGGCTCGGCTCCCAGGCGGCCCTGGGCCTGCCCGCGCCCGCCGACGTGCCCGCGGCGAAACCGTCGGCCCCGGC
>NZ_JBXUOV010000310.1:0-3575 GCF_057196585.1 Micromonospora sp. ATLC20 | reverse complement strand
CCGACCGCCCGCGCCGCAGCGCCGCCCGCCGGCCGGGCCGGCGGCACGACCTCGGTCGCGCCGTAGGCGGGCCGCCCCAGGTCCGCCGGATACTCCCGCAACAACCACACCACAAGGGGTACGACCGCCAGCGCGGCCCCGGCGACGACGAGTGCCGCCGTGCGCCAGCCGTGGTCGCGCACCAGCACCGCCAGCAGCGGGAGGAAGACGAGCTGCCCGGCCGCGCCCCCGGCGGTGAGCACACCCGTCACCAGGCCCCGCCGCTTGACGAACCAGCGCCCGGTCACCGTCGCCACGAACGCCAGCGCCATCGACCCGGTGCCCAGCCCGACGAGGACGCCCCAGCACAGCAGGAGCTGCCAGCTCTCGGTCATCCCCACGGTCAGGCCGCTGCCGGCGGCCACCAGCACCAGCGCGCCGGCCACCACCCGGCGGATGCCGAACCGGTCCATCAGCGCGGCGGCGAACGGCGCGGTGAGGCCGTACAGCAGCAGGTTGACCGAGACGGCGGCGGAGATGGTCGCCAGCGGCCAGCCGAACTCGGCGTGCAGCGGGTGCAGCAGCACGCCCGGGGTGGCGCGGAAACCGGCCGCGCCGACCAGCGCGACGAAGGCGACGGCGGCGACGAGCCAGGCCGGGTGCAGGCGGAATCGGGTCACCTACCGAGTCTCGGGCCGGGCGGTTTCCGCGACGAGTGGCCGGAAAGCCATCGTGCGCAATAATCGGGCCATGTCCGTACCGCACCGGGTCGCCGTCCTCGCCCTCGACGGCGTGGTGGCGCTCGACCTCGGCACCCCGGCCCAGGTCCTCGGCGCCGCCCGCGCCGACGACAACATCCCGCTGTACGCGGTGGCGACCTGCACCCCCGGCCGGCTGCCGGTCCGCAGCAGCGCCGGTTTCCAGGTCCTCCCCGACCACGGCCTGGATCTGCTGGAGCGCGCCGACACCGTGATCGTCCCCGGCATCCACTCGGGTACACCGCTGCACGACGGCACGCTTGCCGTCGAGGTGGCCGACGCGCTGCGGGCCGCGTACGACCGAGGCGCGCGCGTCATGTCCATCTGCACCGGCGCGTTCGTACTCGCCGCCGCCGGCCTGCTCGACGGCCGCCCGGCCACCACGCACTGGGCGTACGCGTCGCGCTTCCGCCGCCTGCACCCCGGCGTACCGCTCGACCCCGACGTGCTCTTCGTCGACGACGGCCGTGTGCTCACCTCGGCCGGGGTGGCCGCCGGCATCGACCTGTGCCTGCACGTCGTCCGCACCGACCACGGCAGCGCGGTCGCCAACCGGGCCGCCCGGCGCTGCGTGGTGCCGCCGTGGCGCGACGGCGGGCAGGCCCAGTACATCGAACGGCCCGTGCCCCGCGGCGCCGGCAACGGCACCGCAGCCACCCGCGAGTGGGCACGGCAGCGGCTGCACGAGCCGGTGGCGCTGCGCGAGATGGCGGCGCACGCACGGATGAGCGTCCGTACGTTCACCCGGCACTTCCGCTCCGAGACCGGCCTCAGCCCGGCGCAGTGGCTGCTCCAGCAGCGCACCGAGCACGCCCGGGTGCTGTTGGAGACGACTGATCTGAGCGTGGACCGGATCGCCCGGGACGCTGGTTTCGGCACCACCGCCGCACTGCGCCAGCACTTCCACACCCGGGTCGGCGTATCCCCCACCGCCTACCGCCGAACGTTCCGCCCGTCTCCTGCCCCGCGTTCCACTCCGCGTTCCACTCTCGTCGATCATGGAGTTGTGGCGCCTGGAAGGCCGGGCATGCCGGAGTTGTCCACTGCCACAACTGCATGATCGACGGTCCGGGCGGCTCGACGGTTCGGGCGGCTCGACGGTTCGGGCGGCTCAGGCGAGGTGGGGCTGGCGGCGCAGGGCGCGGAGCTGGGCGAGGTGCAGCGGCAGGTGCACACGGATGTGCAGGTCCAGCGCCCTGCCCCAGGGCAGCGAGTCGTCCACGTCCAGGTCGAAGCCCTCGCGTAGCACCGTGTCCACTGGTGTCTCCGCCGCCGGGCCGAGCCGCTCGGCCAGCGCGCACAACTTCTGGCTGGTGGCCCGGAACAACGCGGCCAGACCGTCCAGCCCGCCGCACTCGGAGACCAGCGCGTCCAGTTGCGGACGGTGGATGGTGTCCAGGTCGTAGTAGGCGAACGGCGACCCGGCCAGCACCGCCTCGGTCGCCTCGCTCATCAGCTCGTCGTTGGCGGCGAGGTGCGCGACGATCTGCTCGGCGCTCAGCTGGCCCTCGGGCGGTGGGCCGAACCCGCCCGCGTCGATCTCCGCGAACAACTCCTCGTACGCCTGCCGTAGTGCCGGGGCGTCCACCTCGTCCATGCCCGCATCCAACCCTCGCGGCCGCTGCGGCCACCCCGGCTACCGGGCCCGGTTCACCCGGACGCGTGAAGGCCGGCACCCCGTTGGTTCGGGGTGCCGGCCTTCGTATCTCTTACTTGTTCCAGTGCTCGGCTACCAGGTCGGCGGCCTGCTGCTCCCACTGGGCGTAGTGGTCGGGGTAGGCCGACACCTGGACGGTCTGGGCGGCCTTGGTCAGCGGCATGTCCTTCCAGCCGTCGACCTGCTTCAGACCCTTCAGGAACGCCGTCGTCGAGTACTCAGGATCGGTGATCTGCTCCACCGTGCCCCAACCGGAGGAGGGACGCTGCTGGAACAGGCCCTGCGAGTCGTGGTCGTTACGGTCACCGAGGTGGCCGAGGTTCTCCAGCTTCGACTCCTGCAGCGCGGTGGCGATGGAGACGACCGCGGCGCGTTCGTCCATGCCGGCCTTCTTCGTGGCCGCGATGATCGCCTTCACGTTGGTGGTCTGCTCGTCGTTCAACTCGATCCGCGACTGCTCACCCTGCACACCGTGCGGGATCAGCTTGTCACCCTGCACACTCACGCTCACCGACTTCACGCTCGCGGTGGTGTCGGCCGCGTGGGCGGCGACCGGACCGGCGAACACGCCACCGGTGAAAGCCAGACCAGCAATACCCAGAACGCTCTTACGCAGAATCGTGTTCATCACAAGTGCTCCATTCGGGGGTCGACGCACCCAGGGGGAAGGGCGCGTGGCACCGTCAGGCGCTCAAAAAAGTTCTTGGGGACCGGCTGCTCGCGGGACACAGGGGTGCCACTGCGCGGCGCCGGAAGCATGTCCAACGACCCACCACCCGGCATCATTCCCGGGCCGGCTCACGCCACCACGCGGGGCGCGGCGCGGGGTTCACGTCGTCGGAACCGTGTTCAACGACCAGCCCGCCGGGATGATTCCCACAGACCTGCCGGCCTCTCAGGGGCGCGGCCGGTGCTCGGTCGTTCACCCGGTTACAACGCCCGGCACCCGCCCACGATTCCGCCACCAGAGTGCCGCCCACCACCCCCGACCCGGACACCCCCACCCACACGCCCCGGACCCGGCACCACTGAGACACATATCCGCATCCCAGGAACAGCCGTAGATCTTGGTACGAAAGCGCCCTCATGCGGGCTGTTCAGTCCCATGACATCTGTCAGCGTTGAAGTCCCGATACATGTGTCACGTGGTAGGGATCTTGGGTCGGGTGGTATGTGCTGCC
>NZ_JBXUOV010000309.1:0-3592 GCF_057196585.1 Micromonospora sp. ATLC20 | reverse complement strand
ACCCCGATCTGACCCGGCGCCGGCCGGGGGCGCCCCACCCGCCCCCGCCCGGCCCGCCGCGCTCAGGCCGCGCGCAGCGGCCGGCCCACGTCGTGCAGGTGCGCCAGGGCCTGCCGGTACGACTCGAACAGCCCGGTCTCCGCGTACGGGACGCCCTGCTCGGCGCAGTACGCCATCACCAGCGGCCGGGCCCGGCGCAGGTTGGCGCGCGGCATGTTCGGGAACAGGTGGTGCTCGATCTGGTAGTTGAGCCCGCCCAGCGCCAGGTCGACGAACCGTCCCCCACGGACGTTGCGCGACGTCAGCACCTGCTTGCGCAGGTAGTCCAGCTCGTCGTCGGCGGTGGGCATCGGCATGCCCTTGTGGTTCGGGGCGAACGAGCAGCCCATGTAGAGGCCCCACAGCCCCTGGTGCACGGCGACGAACAGCAGTGCCTTCGCCGGTGACATGACCGCGAACAGCAGCCCGAGGTAGCCGGCGGCGTGCACGGCGAGCAGCAGCGCCTCCACGGCCCGGTGCCGCATCGGCACCCGCCACCGCCCGTCCGGTTCCCGGCCGACGAGCGCCTGCACGCTCGCCACGTGCAACGCCAGCCCTTCCAGCAGGAGCAGCGGGAAGAACAGCCACGCCTGGCGGCGGGCCATCCACCGGCTCAGGCCGCGCGTGGCCATCGCCTGCTCGTACGTCCAGACCAGCGCGCCCGCGCCGACGTCCGGGTCCTCGTCGGTGTGGTTCGGGTTGGCGTGGTGCCGGTTGTGCTTGTCCACCCACCAGCCGTAGCTGAGCCCGACCGCGAGGTTGCCGGCGACCAGTCCGGCCGCCTCGCTCGGCCCGCGCCGGCGGAACATCTGCCGGTGCCCGGCGTCGTGACCGAGGAACGCCACCTGCGTGGTGGCCACCGCCATCACCACCGCCAGCGGCACCTGCCACCACGAGTCGCCGACGAGCGCCACCACGACCCAGCCGGCCACGAACGCGCCGAGCGTGAGCGCGATCCGCAGCGCGTACCGGCCGGGCCGCCGCTCGAGCAGTCCCGCCTCGGCGATCCGGCGGGACAGCCGCGCGTAGTCGCTGCCCCGCCGTGCCGCGGGTTCCGTCGACGTGGAAGTAGTCATGTCGCCCCCGATGCCGCGAGCCACGCTCCGTACGCGACTCTCCGTCACCGATTTTGCCGATGATCGTCGCCGTGGGTAATCCCGCAGGCCCCCGGCTCGGGGGTGGTGCTGTCCCTACCCCTCCGGGCCGGCGCAGCGCAAACGATCTTCGTCACACCGCAGTGGACCCTATCGCCGGTGGGCGCACCCCCTCTGACCAGCTAATCTGTACGTAAAGATGAGTACCACTCAGCCGAACGGCCGATAGGCAGGCTGCACGGTCATCGAGAGACGGGAGACAGCGCGGTGCGTGGATTGACGGACAAGGTGGTGCTGGTGACGGGCGGCGGCTTCAGCCCGGACCAGGTGGGCTCCGGACTCGGCATGTCCATGTGCGTCGAGCTGGCCGCCGAGGGCGCGAAGGTGGTCGTCTCCGACCTCTCCCTGGAACGTGCCGAGGCGACTGTCACCCGCGTCAAGGAAGCCGGCGGCGACGCGGTGGCGGTGGCGGCCGACGTCACCGACGAGGACTCGGTACGCGCCATGGTGAGCGCCGCCCTCGACGCGTACGGGCGCATCGACGTGCTGGTGAACAACGCGGGTGTGTTCGGCGCGTACGTGCCACTGCTGGAGATCGAGAACAAGCAGTGGGACCTGGTCATGGAGGTCGACCTGAAGGGCGTCTTCCTGGTGACGAAGGCGACGCTGCCGCACATGCTGGAGCGCGGCAAGGGCGTCGTGATCAACGTGTCGTCGGCCTCCGGCGTGGTCGCCAGCGAGGTCGGCGCGGAGTACACCACCGCCAAGCACGGCGTCATCGGGCTGACCAAGCAGATCGCCTACGACTACGGCCACCAGGGCATCCGCGCTGTGGGCATCGGCCCCGGCGTGATCAAGACCGCGGCCTTCGAGGGCGCGGAGATCACCAGCGACTTCCCGTTCTACGACCTGACCATGCAGGCGCCCGCGGGCCGGTACGGCGAGCCGCACGAGATCGCCCGCGCGGTCTGCTTCCTCGCCAGCGACGACGCGTCCTTCGTCCACGGCCACACCATCCCGGTCGACGGCGGTTCGCCGATCAGGTGAGACGCACGGATGCGGCCCGGGCCGGGATCGTTCCCCGTCCGGGCCGCATCCGTGCCGATCAGCCGAGCCGGGCGACGGCGTCGCGCAACCGGACCAGGTCCCGCCGGCGCCGCTCATAGGTGGCGGCCAGCCCGATCAGCAGCAGCCCGCCCACTCCCAGGAAGATCCAGCGGGGCAGCAGGTCCCAGCCCCGGGCCAGCTCGTGCAGCGCCAGCGGCACCAGCGTGGCCGCGCCCAGCACCACGGGCGCCTGCCAGCGCCGGGTCGCCCCGCCGAGCACGACGGCGAGCGCCGCCGCGCCGAGTGCCAGCCGCCGCCACGGCTGCGGCTCGCCGGAGACCAGCACCGACACCAGGCTCGGCAGGAACGCCGCACCGAGCCCCGGGCCGAGCGCCGGCCAACTGGTCAGCCCGGGCCGTCGCCGCAGCGCCAGCAGCCCGGCGCCCAGGGCGAGCGCCGCCGCCGGCAGCGTGTACGCCTCCAGCACGACCACGCCGCCCGCGGCGAGCAGCAGCCACCCGCCGACCAGCTCGCTGCCGGCGGCCACCGCCGCCAGCACGCGACGCCCGGCCGGCGACTCACCCCGGCGCGGCACCCGGACCGCGACAGCCACCCCCCACAGCACGCAGACCGCCGCCGCGTACCGCAGCGAGCCGCCGGTGAGCAGCAGCGCGAGCAGCGCCACGGCCTGCGCCGCCGCCTCCAGCGCCCACACACCCGGCCGCCCGGATCGGACCACGCGCAGCAGCGGCGCCGCGTGCAGCGTCACCGCCGCGACGGCCAGGGCGGCGAACGCCGCGGTACGCAGCGGCAGCCCTGCCGCCAGCGACGCGGTGACCGCGAACCCGGTGGCAGTCGCGACCGCGCCCAGCCACCCCGCGATCCGGACCACCGCCGGCCGCCCGGCCGCCCCGGTCACGGCACCGGCCACCACCAGCGCCCCGAGTGCGGCGAGCGTCAGCGCCCGGGTGGCGAGCAGGCCACCGAACCCGGGTACGGCGAGCACCGCCCCGAGCGGCACGAGCACCGCCGGGCGGGCACCGGTGAGCGCGGCGACCAGCAGCGCGCCCAGCCCGATGCCGAACGCGACCGCCGGCACGACCGGCCAGGGCGCACCGGCCGCCTCCGCCAGCACCGGCAGCGCGACAGCGCCGAACGGCAGCGCGGCGAGCCACCAGGCGACGCGGCGATCCGTCGCGGCGTACGCCCCGGCGGCGACGCCCAGGAACAGCAGCACCAGCCCGGCGCGGGCGGTCCCGGCGGACGCCGCCGCGGCGGCGGGCACCCCGGACCAGGGTTGCACCGGCAGGTCCACGAGCACTGTCAGCACCACCGGGGACACCGCCAGCAACGCCACGACGGCCAGCGCGCCGCCGACCGCGCGCAGCGCGACCGCCGGCCGGGAGCCGGCC
>NZ_JBXUOV010000308.1:0-3644 GCF_057196585.1 Micromonospora sp. ATLC20 | reverse complement strand
CCGCCGGGCAGCGCGCCCAGCCCGGACGGGCAGCCGGGCAGGCGTTCGGTCAGCACCTCCGCCCAGCGGGTCAGCGCGGCGTCCAGCAGCAGCACGTCGGCCCGGTCGGCGCCCTTCTGCGGGCCGAAGACGCTGCTCGCGCCGTGCAGCCCGAGCAGCGGGTTGTCGACGTCGGTGGCGGCGACGAGCGTGGCGCCGCGCAGCCGGGGCTCCCCGTCGAGCGCGGCCACCTCGGCCAGCGCCGCGCCGCCGTACGGCAGGGCCCGGCCGGCGCCGTCCAGCGGCGTGACGCCCAGCGGGACGAGCATCCCGGCGCCGCCGTCGTTCGTGGCCGAGCCGCCCAGCCCCACCACCACCGTGCGCGCGCCCGCCTCGACCGCGGCGGCGACGAGCAGCCCCAGCCCGTACGAGGTGGTGGCCTTCGGGTCGCGTTCGGCGGCGGTGAGCAGGTGCAGTCCGCACGCCTGCGCGCTCTCCAGGTACGCCGTGCCGTCGTCGGTGAGCAGGATCTCACCGGCGGCCGGGCGGCCCAGCGGGTCGACGGTGGGCACCGGCACCCGGCGCCCGCCGAGCGCTCCGGCGAGCACGTCGACGAACCCCGGCCCGCCGTCGGCGAGTGGCCGGGCCAGCAGGTCGTCGCCGGGGGCCACGTCACGCCAGCCGTCGGCGACCGCGGCGGCCACGTCTGGGGCCGGCAGCGTGCCGGCGAACTTGTCCGGGCAGAGCAGCACGCGCATGCGCAGCAGTGTGGCAGGCCACATCCGAGGCGGCTGCGGCGCGGGCGCGCTGTGGGACCATGGGGTCGTGACTTCGACCTGGGTTGAGCCGTCCAACACCGCCACGGCGCTGCTGCTCCTCGGCCGCGGCAGCGACCCCGCCACCGAACGTGGCGTGGAGTGTCCGGGTGATCTCCCCGCGCCGAGCGACCCCGACCTGGTGGCCCGCGCCGCCGCCGCGAAGGCCGCGCTCGGCACGAAGGTGTTCGTCCTGGGCCACCACTACCAGCGCGACGAGGTGATCCAGTTCGCCGACGTGACGGGCGACTCGTTCAAGCTGGCCCGGGAGGCCGCGGCCCGCCCGGACGCGGAGTACATCGTCTTCTGCGGCGTGCACTTCATGGCCGAGAGCGCGGACATCCTCACCTCGGACGCGCAGAAGGTGATCCTGCCCGATCTCGCCGCCGGCTGCTCGATGGCCGACATGGCGGTGCTGTCGCAGGTCGAGGCCGCGTGGGACACGCTCACCGACCTGGGCATCGCGGCCGAGACCGTGCCGGTGACGTACATGAACTCCTCGGCCGACATCAAGGGCTTCGTCGGGCGCAACGGCGGCGTGGTCTGCACCTCGTCCAACGCCAAGCGGGCCCTGGACTGGGCCTTCGAGCAGGGCCGCAAGGTGCTGTTCCTGCCCGACCAGCACCTCGGCCGCAACACCGCGGTGCTGGAGATGGGCTTCTCGCTCGACGACTGCGTGCTCTACGACCCGCACAAGCCGGGCGGCGGGCTGACCCCGGAGCAGCTGCGGGACGCGAAGATGATCCTGTGGCGCGGCCACTGCTCGGTGCACGGCCGGTTCACGCTGGACAGCGTCGACGACGTCCGCGAGCGGGTGCCGGGCGTGAACGTGCTGGTGCACCCGGAGTGCCGCCACGAGGTGGTGAACGCCGCCGACCTGGTCGGCTCGACCGAGTTCATCATCAGGACCATCGAGGCGGCCCCGGCCGGCTCGGCGTGGGCGGTCGGCACCGAGCTGAACCTGGTGCGCCGGCTCGCCCTGGCCCACCCGGACAAGCAGATCATGTTCCTCGACCGGGCGGTCTGCTACTGCTCGACGATGAACCGGATCGACCTGCCGCACCTGGTCTGGGCGCTGGAGGAACTGGTCGCCGGGCGCGTGGTCAACCAGATCACGGTGGACCCGGAAACCGCCCGACACGCCCGGTCGGCGCTGGACCAGATGCTCGCCCTTCCGGGAGCCTGATCACCGTCGGTGACCCCGCTGGCACGGAAACGCACCGGACACCCCGGTTCGTGCCCTCGCTGGCGATGTGACCGATTCCATTCCCGTCACGGAGGGCTATGCTGCCGGGGCGACGACACACGCGGCCCGTTTTCCCATGACCGCGTTCCGGGTAGCGATGAACTTCGTGCACCCATCACTAGACACGGCAGCACCCAACGCGCTGGAGGTTGCGTTGACCGACGACGTCCTGGTCGTACACGGAGGCACTCCGCTTGAAGGGCGGATCCGCGTGCGCGGCGCGAAGAACCTGGTGTCCAAGGCGATGGTGGCCGCCCTGCTGGGCGACACACCGAGCCGGCTGTTCGACGTGCCTCGTATCCGTGACGTCGAGGTGGTCCGCGGTCTGCTCGGCCTGCACGGCGTCAAGGTCAGCGACGGCGTGGAGGAGGGCGAACTCGTCTTCGACCCCTCGAACGTCGAGAGCGCCAGCACCGACCAGATCAACGTGCACGCCGGGTCCAGCCGGATCCCGATCCTGTTCTGCGGCCCGCTGCTGCACCGGCTCGGCCACGCCTTCATCCCCGACCTGGGCGGCTGCCACATCGGCCCGCGCCCGATCGACTTCCACCTCCAGGCGCTGCGCGAGTTCGGCGCCACCGTCGAGAAGACGCCGGAGGGCCTGCACCTGTCCGCGCCCAACGGGCTGCACGGCACGAAGTTCGCGCTGCCGTACCCGAGCGTGGGCGCCACCGAGCAGGTGCTGCTCACCGCGGTGATGGCCGAGGGCGTCACCGAGCTGCGCAACGCGGCGGTCGAGCCGGAGATCATCGACCTCATCTGCGTGCTGCAGAAGATGGGCGCGATCATCAAGGTGCACACCGACCGGGTGATCGAGATCCAGGGCGTCAAGAAGCTGCACGGCTACACCCACCGGCCGATCCCGGACCGGATCGAGGCGGCCAGCTGGGCGGCGGCCGCGCTGGCCACCCGCGGTCACGTCGAGGTGCTGGGCGCCCAGCAGGCCGACATGATGACGTTCCTGAACATCTTCCGGTCGGTCGGCGGCGAGTACGAGGTCACCGACCTGCGCCCGCCGCGCGGCGGCAGCCCGGGCCAGGAGGGCGGCATCCGGTTCTGGCACCCGGGCGGCGAGCTGAACGCGGTGGCGCTGGAGACCGACGTACACCCCGGTTTCATGACCGACTGGCAGCAGCCGCTGGTGGTCGCGCTCACCCAGGCCCGGGGCCTGTCGATCGTCCACGAGACGGTCTACGAGCAGCGGCTCGGCTACACCGAGGCGCTGAACACGATGGGCGCCAACATCCAGGTCTACCGGGACTGCCTCGGCGGCACCCCGTGCCGCTTCGGCCGGCGCAACTTCAAGCACTCCGCGGTGATCGCCGGGCCGAGCAAGCTGCACGCCGCCGACCTGGTCATCCCGGACCTTCGTGCCGGGTTCAGCCACCTGATCGCGGCGCTGGCCGCCGAGGGCACCTCCCGGGTGTACGGCGTGGACCTGATCAACCGTGGCTACGAGGACTTCGAGGCCAAGCTGGCCGACCTCGGCGCGCACGTCGAGCGTCCCTGACCGTCCCGTTCACTCGTCCGGCCGCGCCCGGTGCACCCGTGATGTGGCCCCGGCGCGGCCCGGTGGCTAACCATTCCGCGTGCCGTCGCTGTTT
>NZ_JBXUOV010000307.1:0-3652 GCF_057196585.1 Micromonospora sp. ATLC20 | reverse complement strand
GGGCAGCCCCAGCGGGCGCAACGCCGGGTACGCCGCGAGCGCCGCCCGCAGCCCGGTGGCCGTGGCCCGGCCCAGCCCGAGGCACCTGTCACTGAGCCCGTCGGCCCGGTAGCGCGGGCCCGACCGGTCCAGACGCAGCCAGCGGCGCAGCTCCGCGACCACCGCCGGGTCGGCGTACACCTGCCGGTCGGCCGTGCGCAGCAGCGCGCGCAGCCGCCCGGCCGCCGGCACCGCGCGGACCGCGCCACCGGCCCGGCGGGCGACCGCGTCCACGGCGGCGACCACGTCGGCGTCCGGACCGCCGGTGAACCGGCCCCGGTGGGTACGCCGATCCCACACGTCGGCGGTGCGGAACGGCGTCCGGTACGGCTGCCGTGCCGGACGCAGCCGCCCCACCCGACGGTCGGACTCGTCGTGGTCGGCGGCCCAGTCCAGCCGCAGCCCCGCGTCGGCGGCGACGATCAGGCAGGTCTCCACGAACGCGCCCAGCGACAGACGCAGGTCCCGGCCGCTCGGGTCGCCCGCGGGCAGGGCGTCGGCCGGATCCCAGCCGACGGTGATCGCCCAGCGCTCGTAGCGCAGCCGCCACGGCTGGGTGTTGTGCGCGCTCGGCGCCCGCCAGCACAGCGGCTCCAGCGCGCGGAACGCGGCGAGGTCCATGCTCACCGCTCCCTGGCGTAGAACGTGTAGCCGTGCAGCGGGCGTCCGCCGAGACGCCGGTACTGGGCCGCGGACGCCGGGTTGTCCCGCCCGACGTACGTGCTGCGCAGCGCCGTGTAGCCGCCGTCGTGCAGGTTGCGGTGCAGGTGCTCCGACAGCAGCCGCTGGTAGCCGCGCCCCTGGAACTGCGGCACCACCCCCTTGACGATCAGCACCGCCTCCCGCCGGTACCGGCGCCGGGTCGCCAGCAGCCGCAGCTGGTTGACCGGGTTCAGATCGCCGCGCACCGCGACCAGGAAGTCGCTGACGTCCGGCACGCAGAGCACGAACGCCACCGGCCGCCCGTCGCGGGTCAGGTAGAGCAGCAGCGAGGAGTCCAGCAGGTACGCCAGCCCGTCGGTCTGCCGCCGCAGCTGGGCCGCCGAGATCGGCGTGTAGTAGCCGAGCTGGGCGAAGGAGGCGTTGAGCATCCCCCGCAGCAGGTCGAGCTGCTCGTCGAGCCGCCGGGTGCTCCCCCGGTGCAGCTCCAGCCGCACGCCGTCGGGCTGCACGCCGAGCGCGGGCGGCGGCCCGGCCGGCGGCGGCACCGGGCAGATCCAGGTGTCGGAGACGAACCGCCCGGCGAACCCGTTCTCCTCGTACGCCTCCGGGTAGTACAGCGGGTTCCACGCGCTGTCCACGAAACCCCGGTCGGCGTACCCGGAGGTGATCACGCCACCGGCCTGGTTGGGCAGCAGCGCCACCGGCCCGAACAGCAGGTCCCGGCCGGGCGTGGCGTGCGTGGTGATCGCGTCGAACAGCGGCCCGGCGGCGGACGCGGTGAACTCGGTGAGCCCGAACAGCTGGCACCGGCGGCCCAGCTTCGCGTCGAGGTCCGCGTCGGTGTGCAGCGTGGTCCGCCCGGCCACGGCGCCGGTGGTGTCACGCAGCACGTACATCGGCACGCCGTCGCGCCACCAGCGGCGGATCTGCTGCCGGGGCGTCGGCACGTACCGGGGCTCGTCCGCGTACAGCCGATCGGTGAGCGCGAGGAAGTCGCGCAGGCCGCGCCGGCCGGTCACGCGCTCGAACCGGTGGCCGGTCACCGGCGCACCGCCGGTCCGGTCGTCTCCGCGCCCAGCGGCGTGAACCGCTCGATGTGGCCCATCGCGCCGTCCTCGGCCCGCCACGCGCCGTTTGAGTAGCCGTCCGGGGAGGCGGTGTAGAGCCGGATGAACCCGGCGGTGGCGTTGCGGTCCCCGTCGGTCAGCCACATCATCAGCTTGCGGTGGTGCCGCGTGCGGGCGAAGCGCAGCAGCGCGTCCCGGTCGGTGAAGAACGCGATCGTGCCGAGCGTCAGCGGGAACTGCCAGTAGACGGTGTGCCAGCAGTAGCCGGACATCCGGCGCATGTCCCGCACCATCCGGATCCAGTCGGGGGCCAGGCGCAGCAGCACCAGCGGGTTCGCGTACCGGGTGCCGCCGATGAACATGGCACCGGCGCGGGCCTGGGCCGGGGCGCGGGAGAAGTCACGGGTACGCATCGTTCACCTCACCAGGTAGACATTCTTGATCTTCTGCATGCCGGCGAACGGGCCGCCGTCCGGTTCGTGCAGCTCGACCCGCAGGTCACCGGCGGTCGGGTCCTCCACCAGGGACTGCGCGAAGTCCCGCGACACCGAGGTCAGGTGCGCGCGTACCCCGTCGCGGCAGGCGTCGGCGAGTGCCGCGCGGGCCGCGGTGTCCAGCGGGCGGCGCAGCTCGACGTGGATCACCGGCCGGGTCTCCAGCGCCGCGTCCTCGTGCAGCGTCAGGCAGAACCTGTTGATCTCGGCGGCGTACGGGTTGCCGGTGTACAGGCCGTACTCGACGTCCTGCGGGTAGAGGTTCGCGCCCAGGTAGGACACGGTGGAGTCGCTGCGGCCGAACAGCAGCAGCAGCGGCAGCGTCATCCGCTCCTCGGCCACCGCGGTACGGAACTCGGCGCGGCGTACCGGGTCGGCGTACGCCAGCTCGACGATCCGCCGGTACGGCACCAGCACCGCCTCGTCGCCCACGTTGTAGCGCAGCCGCGGCTGGAGCACGTGCGGGCTCGTGACGGTGCAGAGCAGTTCCCGCCGCTCGTTCGTCTCCAGGTAGGTGGCGAACGGGTTGTACTGGAACACCATCGGCAGCCGCTGCTCGCCGCGGCCGAGCAGTTCCGCGCGCAGTCCCGCGTCGGTGCGCAGCCGTCGCCGCAGCCACACCGTGAACCGGGTCTCCGCGCCGATGCCGATGGTCAGGTCCGACGCCCCGTACGCCGACCGCACCCGCACGAACCGCTGTTCCAGGTAGTCGCGCAGCGCCTCGGTCATGCCCTCGCCGCCGCAGCTGGCGAAGATCCGGTACCGCGACCACTGGAAGTCCTCGGCGTCGAGCCGGTCCCGCAGGTGCTTGAGGAACGGTGGGTACGCGGTCACCAGGTAGTCGTGGCCGGGACCGAACTCGCGCAGCGTGTCGACGATCTTCCCGAGGTCGGGGCCGGTGTTCTTCACGGTGGCGATCCGGGCCATCGCCGAGCCGGTGGTGGTGCCGGTCGCCCAGGCGCCCATCGAGTACGCGTTGATGACGAACGGGCGGCGCATCGGGAACGCCAGTCCGGTGTAGCCGGCGATGTCGCGGTGGACCGCCCGCAGCTCCCGCTCGCCGCGCGGCCAGTTGAACGGCCGCCCGGACGATCCGGCCGACTCGTCGACCACCACGCCCCGCTCCGGCATCCGCCCGTCCCGGCAGCGGGCCGAGGCGTCGTACGCCATCACGTACCCGCGCTTGTCGGTCTCCGGGAAGTCCCGCAGCCGGCGGCGCGGGCCGCCCGGGCGGGCCCGCAGGAACGCCTGGTAGGCGGGCACCCGCCGGGCGGCGCGCACGCAGGTCGACCGTGCGTTCGCGGCGGCGAGCCGGTCCAGGACCGGGTGGTGGCGCCGGGCCAGCCAGCGCCAGCCGGCGGGGTGGTGGGCGACGAGCCGGGCCAGCGC
>NZ_JBXUOV010000306.1:0-3653 GCF_057196585.1 Micromonospora sp. ATLC20 | reverse complement strand
ACCCGGCACGGTGCCACCGTGCCGGGTCGCGTCCCCGGCGGCCGCCGCGCGCCGACCGTACAGTGGGGTAGGTCCTGTTCCACCGTTTCGCCCGGAAGGACCACAGTGAACCGACGCATCAGGACCACCCTCGGCGTCGCCCTGGCCGCCACCCTCGTCACCACCGCCGCGCCGGCCCCCGCCGCCGCTGCCCACGACCGCCGTCCCACGGTCATCGCGCTGCCGGACGGCTTCCAGCCGGAGGGCGTCGCCGCCGCCGGCCGGTACGCCTGGTTCGGCTCGCGGGCCACCGGCGAGATCTACCGCGCCGACCTGATCACCGGCGCGGGCCGGCAGGTCAGCCCCGCCACCGGCACCCCGTCGCTCGGCCTGAAGGTCGACCCGCGCGGCCGGCTCTTCGTCGCCGGCGGCACCGCCGGTGACGCCCGGGTGATCGACACCCGCACCGGCGCCGTACTCGCGAGCTACCAGTTCGCCGAGGCGCCGACGTTCGTCAACGACGTGACGCTCACCCGCGACGCCGCCTGGTTCACCGACTCGAACCGGCCGGTGCTCTACCGCCTGCCGCTGGGACGCGGCGGCACGCTGCCGCCCGCCGGCGGCTTCACCACGCTCCCGCTGACCGGCGACTTCCAGCAGAGCGGCACCGGCGTCAACCTCAACGGCATCGTGCCCACCCCGGACGGGCGGGCGCTGATCGTCGTGCAGTCGAACACCGGCACGCTGTTCCGGGTGGACCCGGCCACCGGCGTCACCACCGCCGTCGACGTGCCGGGCACCACGTTCGTCAACGGCGACGGCCTGCTGCTGCTCGGCCGCACGCTGTACGTGGTGCAGAATTTCCTCAACCAGGTCGCCGTGGTCGACCTGAACCGCTCCGGCTCGGCCGGCGTCGCGCGCGGCGTCATCACCGACCCGGGCTTCGACGTGCCGACCACGGTGGCCGCCGCGCTCGGCCGGCTCTACCTGCCGAACGGCCGGTTCACCACCCCGCCGACGCCGACCACCCCGTACACGGTCGTCGCTGTCGACGCGCGCTGAGCCACGCCGGCCGCCACCCGTCCGGGTGGCGGCCGGCCCGGTTCACTCCTCCATCTCCGGCCCGAGCAGCCGGATCTCCTCGATGTCGATGGCCGCCTGGAGCTGCCGCAGCACCGCGTCGTCGATCTGCCTGGTGTTGCGCAGCCGGGTGATCTCCTGCCGCTTGTGGTCGAGCACCCGCAGACGCAGCCGCCGGGCCATCTCCCGCTCCGCCTCCGCGTCCTCACCGCCCGGGTCGCGGGCGTCGGCCAGGTGCTCCTCGTAGTCGGCGCGCAGCCGGTCCACCGTGTCCTGCGTGGCGCCCACGTCGTCGGCGGCCCGGGGCAGCGCCTCCAGGGCGGCCTCGGTGGCCCGGATCCGGGCCCAGCGCACCTCGTCGTCGCGTTCCCGATCGCCGTTCAGGCCGGCCCAGCTCACGACAGCGGGCAGGGTGGTGCCCTGCACCAGCATGATCAGCACGATCACCACCACGGTCACGAAGATGATCAGGTCGCGTTCGCGCACGGTGCTGCCGTCGTGCATGGTGACCGGCACGGCGAGCGCGGCGGCGAGCGAGACGGCGCCGCGGAACCCGGCCCAGCCCACCGCGGTACGCATCCGGCCGTCGAAGTGCCGCGCGCGGCTCGACTCCCGCCGGTCCACCCGTTGCAGCGCCGACACCGACAGGTGCACCCAGACCAGCCGGATCACCACCACGACCAGGGCGACGAGCGCCGCGATGCCGAGCGACGCGGCCGGCGAGTGGCTGGTGATGCTGCGCAGCGAACGCGGCACCTGCGTGCCGAGCAGCACGAACAGGCCACCGTTGACCATGAACGTGGAGAGGTCCCAGAACGCGAACGCGGTGACCCGGGAACGGGCCCGGATCACCCGGGGCGCGGCGTACGACAGCAGCAGCCCGGCCACCACCACCGCGAGCACGCCGCTGGCGTGCACCGCGTCGGCGAGCAGGAACGCGACGAACGGGGTGAGGATGCTCAGCCCGCCCTCGCGCATCGGATCGTCGACGTGTTTGCGGATCAGCACCACGACTGCGCCGACGAGCAGGCCGGCGGCCACCCCACCGGCCGACTTGCCGACGAACTCGCCGGTGAGCGTCAGCGCTCCGGGCACCGTCCCGCCCGCGACCACGCCGGCGGCCACGGCGAACAGCACGAGTGCCGTACCGTCGTTGACCAGGCTCTCCGCGCGCAGCGTGGTGAGGATGCCGCGCGGCATCCGCTTGGCCAGGCCGGCCACGGCTGCCGCGTCGGTCGGCGCCAGGACCGCGCCGAGCACCCACGCGGCGGCCGGCTGCACGCCGAGGGCCTGCGCGGTGAACGCGACGGCGGCCATCGTGACGATCACCAGCACGACGGCGAGCCCGACGATCACCGTGAGGTTGGCCCGGATCTCGCGGAGGCTGATGACCAGGCTCTCCCGGTAGAGGATCGCCGGGAGGAACAGCACCAGCACGACCTCGGGTTCGAGGATCAGGTTGTCGAACGGCGGCAGCAGGCCGATCAGCGCGCCCATGGCGATCAGCAGGACCGGCGGCGCAACGCTGTAGCGACCGCCGATCGTGGTGCCGACGAGCACGGTGGCGCCCAGCACCGTGATCAGCACGAGTGCTTCCACGCCGTACCCCCGTCACCGTCCGCCGGGAATCACGGTGCCCTACGGCGGCGGCCGGGCGGGACGGAATCGGTGATCGCTACTCGAAGCGGGACGGATCTCCGGCACCGCGACGCAGGATCTCCGGCTCCGGGCCGGACAGGTCGACCACTGTGGTCGGCTCCAGCCCGCAGTCCCCGGCGTCGACCACCGCGTCGACGAGGTGGTCGAGCCGCTCCTTGATCTCCCAGCCCTGGGTCATCGGCTCGTCCTCGCCGGGCAGCAGAAGCGTGCTGGTCAGCAGCGGCTCGCCGAGTTCGGCGAGCAGCGCCTGGGTCACCGTGTGCCGGGGCACGCGCGCGCCGACCACCCGCCGCCGCGGGTCCTGCAACCGGCGCGGCACCTCGGCGGTGGCCGGGAGCAGGAACGTGTAGCTGCCCGGGATGACGGACTTCACCTGCCGGAAGACCGCGTTGCTGAGCTTGACGAACTGGCCGAGCTGGGCGAAGTCGGCGCACATCAGCGTGAACGGGTGCCGGTCGTCGAGCCGCCGGATCTCCCGGATCCGCTCCACGCCGTCGCGGTTGCCGATCCGGCAGCCGAGCGCGTAGCAGGAGTCGGTCGGGTAGGCGATCACCCCGTCGGCGCGCAGCAGGTCCACCACCTGCCGGATCACGCGGGGCTGGGGGTTGTCCGGATGCAGGTCGTAGTACCTCGCCACGCCGGTCAGCCTATGTCCGCGCCCGGGCGGGCGCAGGTTTGGCCCGGGCGGTTTCCGGAAACAGGTGGGGGCCGTTCACGACAGGGGGACCGAATCATGTCCGAAGCCAGCACAGACCGCGTCGCCGACCGCCCCGCGGAGGTGACCGATCCGCTGCTGTGGGACCTGGCCGCCGCGGTGGCCGACGCGCACCAGCCGGACGACGAGCGCGTCTGCGCCAGCCCGAGCTGCGCCGGGGCCGCGTGGCCGTGCGCGGCCTGGAACAACGCGCAGGCGGGGCTGAGCGCCGCCCGGACGC
>NZ_JBXUOV010000305.1:0-3655 GCF_057196585.1 Micromonospora sp. ATLC20 | reverse complement strand
CACCGGGCCGTCGTCCTCCGCGTCGCCCAGCTCCTCCTCCGGGCCGCCCGACCCGGGGTCGAAGCCGGCGGCCTGCCGCACACCGGGCCGGGGGGGGGGCGGGGGGGGGGGGGGCCCCCCGGCCCCGCGGGGCGTTCCGGGGTCAGCGCGCCTCGCGCAGTTCCGCCAGCCGCGCCTCGATCTCGGCCAGCTCGGCGCGCAGCTTCTCCGCCTGCTGTTCGGCCTCGGCCCGCTCGGCGGCCAGGATCTGCTCCACCGCCTCCTGCACCCCCGGCACGTCGACGAGCGCCACCATCCGCAGCGCCTCGGCCGGCTTCACCACGTACGGCCGGGCCAGCGCCTTCGTGCCCTGCTGCGCGGCCACCGTCCACTCGCCCTCGGCGTACGCGAGCGTCACGGTCAGCCCCGGCGGGGTCTTCGGCTTCGCGGCCTTCACCGCCCGCTTCGCCGGCTTCGGCTCCGCCGGCGGCTGCTCGGTCTTCGTCTCCTCCCGCCGCGGCGCCGGCACCCGCGGGGTGTCCAGCACGAACTCCGGCTCCGGCGCGGCCGGCGGCTGCTCGGGTTCCGGCTTCGCCTCCGCGGCCGGACGCCGCCCGGCGCCCTTGGGGGCGATCGCCACGTCGGCGGGGGAGAACGGCAGCTCGTCGCGGCCGAACCGCACCACCACGAACTCCTCCGACGCCGCCGGGTCGGTCAGCTCCACCACCTGCCCGAGCTGCCCGGCCATCTGCCCGGCCGCCTCGGTGAACACCACCCGGGGCTTGCGGCCCGCCGCAAGGGCCTCCCGGATTCCCTGAACCTCGTCAGTGGACAAACCCTGACCCGCCATCACGCCCTCTTCCGTACACCTGTTTGACGCAGCCTTGATACCAGCCGGCTGCGACACCGCGATGATCAGCCCCCGAGGGCGCGCAGCGCCGCGTCGGCGTGCTCGTTCATGCTCAGCTCGCTGTGCACCACGGCGAGCACCCGCCGATCCGTGCCGATCACGAACGTCATCCGCCGGGTGCTCAGCGCGCCCAGCGGCAGCCGCCGCCGCACCCCGAACGCCCGCGCCACAGCGCCGTCGGCGTCGGACAGCAGCGGATAGCCGAGCCCGTGCCGGCGGGAGAACTCCGCCTGCCGCTGCACCGGATCCCGGCTGATCCCCACCCGTTGCGCGCCCACCGCCGCGAACTCCGCCGCCAGGTCCCGGAAGTGGCAGCTCTCCGCCGTGCAGCCCCGCGTCATCGCCGCCGGGTAGAAGAACAGCACCACCGGACCCGCGGCCAGGAACTCCGACAGGCGCCGTGGCGTGCCCGTCTCGTCCGGCAGCGTGAAATCCTCGACCAGGTCACCGACACCCACCGCGTCACTCATGACGCGAGGATATGTAGACATCGGCGATCCCGCTCCGTCGTACCGGGCGAGCGGCGGGGAGACACCGCCGCACGACGCGAAGGACAGCCAGTGAAGTACGTGATCATGATCCACTCCAACCCGGAGCCGTGGGGCCACCCCACCTCCGAATACCTCGCCGCCCACCAGGAGCTGCCCGCCGAGGTACGCGAACAGCTCAACGCCGACTTCGAGCAGGTGATGACCGAGCTGCACGCCAACGGTGAGCTGGTCATGGGGGAGGCGCTCGCCGACCCCGGCACCGCCCGGCTCTACCGGTGGCGCGACGGCGCACCGCTGGCCACCGACGGCCCGTACTCCGAGGCCAAGGAACACCTCGCCGGTTTCTTCCTCGTCGACGTCGAGGACCAGGCCCGCGCGGAGGCCGTCGCCGCGAAGTTCGCCGGCCCGGGCGAGACGGTCGAGCTGCGGCCCCTGATGTGGCCGGGCGGCTCCGATCAGTGACGCCACGGCACTCGCGGACGTGTGGCGCCGGGAAGCGCCGCACGTCCGCGCCGCGCTGCTGCGCCGCTACGGGCACCCCGACGCCTGCGAGGACGCCCTGCAGGACGCGGCGGAGGCCGCCGCCGCTCGCTGGCCGCTCACCGGTGTGCCCGACGAACCGCGGGCCTGGCTCATCCAGGTCGCCTCGCGACGGCTGATCGACCGGATGCGCGCCGAGCAGGCCCGGACCCGCCGCGAGCGGCTCGACGCGGCCCGGCAACCCGGCGCCGGCGTGGTACCGCCCGTCGACGACGACACGCCCATGACCGGCGCCGACGACACGCTGCGGCTGCTGTTCCTGTGCTGCCACCCGGCACTGAGCCGCCCCTCCCAGGTCGCGCTGACCCTACGCGCGGTGGCGGGACTGCGCGTGGAGCAGATCGCCGCGGCCTACCTGGTTCCGGCCCGGACCATGACGCAGCGGCTGAGCCGCGCCCGCGCGACCCTGCGCGAGGCCGGCGCCCGGTTCACCATGCCGCCGCCGGACGCGCTGCCCGACCGGGTGGCCGCCGTGCTGGACGTGTGCCACCTGGTGTTCAGCGAGGGCTACACCCGCACCTCCGGTGACCAGCTCGTCGACGTGGAGCTCGCCGAGGAGGCGATCCGGCTCACCCGGCAGGTCCACGCGGCGCTGCCCGGCCACCACGAGGTCGCCGGCGCGCTGGCGCTGATGCTGCTCACCCACGCCCGGTCGCCGGCCCGTACCGACGCCGCCGGTGACCTCGTGCCGCTGGCCGGCCAGGACCGCTCCCGCTGGCGCGGCGACCTCATCGACGAGGGCGTCACGCTACTCGGCCGGGCCCTGCCCCACGGCCCGGTGGGCCGCTACCAGCTCCAGGCGGCCATCGCCGCCGTGCACGCCGAGGCACCGGCCTTCCCGGACACCGACTGGCTGCAGATCAGCGTCCTCTACGACATGCTGAGCCGGGTCGCCCCCAGCCCGTTCGTCACGCTCAACCAGGCCGTCGCGGTGGCCATGGCGCACGGCCCCGCCGTCGGGCTGGCCCTGCTCGACCCGCTGCTGGCCGACCCGGCGATGCGCGGCCACCACCGGCTGCACGCCGTCCGCGCGCACCTGCTGGAACTCCACGGCGACCCACACGCCGCCGCCGAGCACTACCGGCTGGCCGCCCGGCTCACCGGCAGCCTGCCCGAACAGCGCTACCTCAACCGGCGCCTCGCGCGCCTCACCGGCGGCACCTGAGCGGCGCCCAGGACTCAGCGCCAGACCGCCGCGATCTCCTCGGCCACCGCGTCGGCCTGCGCGAACCCGGCCCGCGCCGACGCCGCCCGCCGCGCCGGGTCCAGCACGTTGCGGCCGATCGCCGTCCGCGCCGCCCGGTCCGGCGACACCACCGCCACCCGCGCCCCCGCCTCCCGCAACGCCGCCACCTGCGCCGACAGCCGCGGCATCGGCCCCACCGCCGCGCGCGTCGGCGCCAGCACCACCACCCGATCGCAGCCGGCCGCCAGATCCGCGTTCACCGGCGAGCGGACCCCGCCGTCGACGTAGCGCCGGCCGCCGACAGTCACCGGCGGCCACACCCCCGGCACCGCGCAACTCGCGCCGACCGCGTCCACCAGCGACACCCCGCTGTCCGCGTCGAACACCACGAACTCACCGGAGGCCGCGTCCACGGCGGTGACCAGCAGCCGCGCCGCCGGCCACTGCGGCGACGGCAACCGCGCCGCGATCACCGCCCGCCGCGACCGCTCCGACGGGGTACGCGCCGACAACGCCATCGCGCCGATACGCGCGCGGGCCCGCGCCGCG
>NZ_JBXUOV010000304.1:0-3678 GCF_057196585.1 Micromonospora sp. ATLC20 | reverse complement strand
GCGCGGGACCGGCGGCGCGCGGCGCGGGGATCTCCTGACGGACCCGGGCGGCCAGCACCGCCCGCCGCTGCCGGGCCGTGACCAGCCGGCCGGACAGATCCTGGTACGCGAGCCGGGCCGCCTCGACGCGCGGCACCAGCTCGATGATCTCCCGGTCCAGCCGGACCACCTCGGCGGCGGGCGGGTAGGGCGGACGGCCGCAGCCGCGGCATCCGGCGACGAGGTCGGCCGGGGCGCCGCAACCGGGGCAGGGGTAGCCGGTGTTCTCCACCCGGCCAGCTTCGCGGGCGGCGGGGCGGACGGACAGAGTAGGAGTACCTAGGGCCGGGTCTGCTCGCGCACCCAGGCGGTGTAGCCGGGATTGCCGCTGTCCTCCCGGCTGACCAGGATCTCCGGCACCTCGTAGGGGTGGTTGGCGCGGAGCTGGTCGACCAGGCCGTCCACCCGGTCCGGCGCGGTCTTGAACCGCACCTGCCACTCGGCGGTGGTCTGGATCGCCGACTGCCACCAGTAGGTGCTGTCCACCGGACCGCCGACCTGGGCGCAGGCCGCCAGCCGGCCGGCGACGGCCGCGGCCGCCAGCACGTCCGCGACCCCGCGGGCGTCCACCACAGTCGTCACCACGCAGATCTGCTCCACGAGCGCACCCTACGCGGCCCGCTGCCACCACGCCGAGCAGGCGCGGGGAAACAGCTCAGGCGTCCACGGTGCCGTTGCGGTTGTCCGCGATCCACCTGTCGATGCGGGCCCACCAGTCGAACAGCCAGTCGATGCGTTCCTGCTTGCCGGCCGGGATCTCCTCCGGCGGCACCGACCAGAACCGCATCACGATCCGCTTGTCCATCGGCAGCTCGCGCCACACGTCCGCGACGGTGAGCATCTGGTCCAGCCCGGTGTGCGCCACGAAGATCACGCCCGCGTCCGGCGCGGCGTCGAGCGCGGCGAGCAGACCGCCCGGCTGCGGGGCGAGCACGTGCCGCATCCGCTCGGCGCGGCGCGCCATCCGTTCCAGACCGAGCGACCGCAGCCGGTCGATCGCGCGCTGCCGGCGCGCCGGGGTGAAGTTGCCGCCCTCCGGGAAGATCACGAAGGCGTCGTCGTCATCCAGGCCGGTGGCCAGGTGCCCGACCTGCCGGGCCACCGACTCGCGCCCGTCCGGCCCGGCCGCGATGAACCGGTTGGGCAGCCGGTTGAGCAGCACGTCGATCGCCGGGTCCCACTGGAGGGTCTCCTTGAGCACGATCCGGGGTTCCCGGTTGAACCAGTTCACCAGCGCGTGGATCAGGATGAACGAGTCGCCGGGCCCGGCGTGCCGGCAGACCACCAGCTCGGGGCGGCCGGGCAAGGCGGTGTCCGGGTCGGTGCCGACCACGTCGATGCTCAGCCGCAGCGTCCAGCGGGCCTGCCAGAACATGATCCGCAGGAACCAGCCCGCCAGCACGTAGTGGGCCCGCTGGAAGGCCGGCGCGCGCTTGTACACGCCGAAGCCGGAGGCGAGCCAGAGCAGGAACAGGGCGAGCAGCGCGGCGGCGTCCCAGACCAGGTAGACGGTGCCGATCCAGAGCAGCCGCAGCGGGCGCAGCCGCCCCGGCACCAGCGGGGACGCGGCCAGCGCCAGCAGCGCCCAGCCGGGCAGCGTGGTCACCACGAGGAAGGCCAGCAGCACCACACCAGGGGCGAGCACCAACCGGCGTAGCCAGCGGGGTGGCAGCGGCATTCAGCGCTCCAGCGCGGTGTCCAGGTATCGGCGGGAGGCAGTGTACGCGCGACTGATCCGCCGTCCCACCGCCGCCGTGTCCCGGTACGCCCACGGGCTGTCGTCGCGCGGCTCCAGCCCGCCGGTGGGCAGCACGTGCACCTCGACGTCCTCGGGCAGCGCCGCCATCTCCCGCGCGAACCGGTGCCGGCGGGCGATCTCGAACGCCACCTGGGCGATCTCCCAGGGGCGGCGCGGCGGGGTCAGCTCGCGTTCGATCCGGCCCACCTGGAGTACGAAGATCTGCTTCGCGCCGAGCAGCACCGCCTCGCCGACCGGGATCGAATTGACCACCCCGCCGTCGATGTAGTGCTGGCCGTCGATCTGGGTGGGAGGCAGCAGCCCGGGCACCGAGGCGGAGGCGAGCACCGCCGGCACCAGCGGTCCGGTGTGGAACCAGTGCTCGGCCGCGCGCTCGATGTTCGCGGCGCAGCAGCGGAACGGCACGGCCAGGTCGGCGAACGTGGTGTCCTCGCCCAGCGCGCTCTCCAGCAGGCGGTACAGCGGGCGGGGCGAGTGCAGGTGGGTACGTGCCGCGAACCGGCGCAGCTGCCGGGCGACCGAGTCGCCGTACACCTCGCTGGCCTCGGGCGACGCCCAGAGCCGGACCAGCCGGTCGGTGACCGCCTCGGTCGGGTCGGCGGCGACCAGGGCGCCGTTGACCGCGCCGATCGACGTGCCCAGCACCATGTCGGGTTTGATCCGGGCGCGGAACAGGGCGCGCAGCATGCCCACCTCGACCGCGCCGAGCACTCCCCCGCCGCCGAGCACGAACGCCACCGGACCTGCTGCCATGCCGTTCATCCTGGCACGCGGCCCACACCCGGCCGGCCGGCCGCCCCGCCCGTGACCGGACCGTCACGCGACACCGGCCCGAGTTGTGACGCAGCGCGATCGTCAACCGGACGACTGTTGACAGGTCAGACACATTCCCGCAACCTGATAGCGCTCCCGAGCCCAGGCAGGTGCGAGCTGATGGCGACACTCCAGGCCGGCCGTCTGCTGGCCCGGCGGTACCGGCTCATCGACCGGATCGGTGCCGGTGGCATGTCGGTGATCTGGCGTGCCCGCGACGAGGTGCTCGACCGGATCGTGGCGGTCAAGGTGCTCGCTCCCTCGCTCGCCGCCGACGCCCGGTTCCGCGACATGGTGCGCGAGGAGGCCCGCTCCGCCGCCCAGCTCGACCACCCGCACGTCACCGCCGTGCACGACTACGGCGAGACGGTGGCCCCGGACGGCTCGATCACCTCGTTCGTGGTGATGGAGCTGCTCAGCGGCGAGGAGCTGGAACACCGGCTCACCGAGGGTCCGCTGCCCTGGCCGGCGGCGGTGGAGACGGGCGCGCAGGTGGCCGAGGCGCTGGCCGCGGCACACCGGCTCGGCATCGTGCACCGGGACGTGACCCCGGCCAACGTGATGATGACCGGCACCGGCGCGAAGGTGCTCGACTTCGGCATCGCCACCCGGATCGGCGCGCCGGACGACGACGAGGACGGCGGCACGTTCGGCACCCCGGCGTACGTGGCGCCGGAACGGCTCGACGGCGCGCCCGCCCAGCCCGCCACCGACGTCTACTCGCTGGGCGTGCTGCTGTTCGAGACGCTGACCGGGCACCCGCCGTACCCGGCGGAGACCTGGGAGCAACTGAGCGCGGCCCTCGCGGACTGTCCGGAGCCCACACTGGACGACGTACCGGGACTGCCCGGTCCGGTCGCGGACATCTGCCTGCGCTGCCTGGCCCGCGACCCGCGCCGGCGGCCCACCGCGCACCGGGTCGCCGCCGTGCTGCGCGACCAGTTGCTGCCCGCCGACCCGCAGGCCGCCACCATGCTGGCGCCGACCATGACGCTGCCCGCGCTGACCTCGCCGCCACCGGCCGGCCCGGAACCGGCCGGGCCGCCGACCTCGGGCCCGGCCCCCGC
>NZ_JBXUOV010000303.1:0-3732 GCF_057196585.1 Micromonospora sp. ATLC20 | reverse complement strand
CTCGCAAGACCGGCTCACTCCTCGCGCTCCCGGACCGCTGAGGTCGCGACTGCGGGGCTCGCAAGACCGGCTCACTCCTCGCGCTCCCGGAGAACGCAGAACTCGTTGCCCTCCGGGTCGGCGAGCACCGTCCACTCCACGTCTCCCTGGCCGATGTCGACGTGCCGGGCGCCCATGTCGACGAGGCGCTCCACCTCGGCCTCCATGTCGGCCGGGCGCAGGTCGATGTGCAGCCGGTTCTTTCCCTCCTTCGGCCCGGCGACCGGGACGAAGACGAGCCCGGGCGTCGTGTCGGGGGTCCGGCGGATCTCCACCTCGTCCGGCTTGTCGGTGATCACCTGATAGCCGAGGGCCTCCGCCCACCAACTGGCGAGCCGGGACGGGTCCCGGGCGTCGATGGTCAGGTTCTCCCAGACGGCGGTCATGCGGCCACCCCTCCTGATCGACACGTGGCGGAAGCTCAGGTTACGCCGAGGAGGCCGGAAAGGCGCGCCGGGCGTACGCGGGGCCGCCGGCGAGCACCGGCGGCCCCGCGCCCGGTCAGCGGGAGTCCGAACCCGTGGTGGTGATGGCCGCCCGGCCCGCCTCCAGCCGGGCCACCGGCACCCGGAACGGCGAGCAGGAGACGTAGTCCAGCCCGACCTCGTGGAAGAAGTGCACCGAGTCCGGGTCACCGCCGTGCTCGCCGCAGACGCCGAGCTTCAGCCCCGGACGGGCCGCCCGGCCCTCCTCGGCGGCGATGCGCACCAGCCGGCCGACACCGTCGGTGTCGATCGACTCGAACGGTGAGATGCCGAAGATGCCCAGCTCCAGGTACCGCCAGAAGAACGCGCCCTCCACGTCGTCGCGGGAGAAGCCCCAGCCCATCTGGGTCAGGTCGTTGGTGCCGAAGGAGAAGAACTCGGCCGCCTCGGCGATCTGTCCGGCGGTCAGCGCCGCCCGGGGCACCTCGATCATCGTGCCGATCAGCACCTCGACGCCGCTGTCCCCGACCACCTCGGCGATGATCCGCTCGGCCTCGGTGCGTACCGTCTCCAGCTCCTGCACGGCCCCGACGAGCGGCACCATGATCTCCGGGCAGGCGGTGCCGCCGTCGCGGACGACCGCGACGGCGGCCTCCGCGATCGCGCGGACCTGCATGGCGAACAGGCCGGGGATGACCAGGCCGAGGCGTACGCCGCGCAGGCCCAGCATCGGGTTCTCCTCGTGCATCCGCCGCACGGCGGCGAGCAGCGCCTCCTCCTTGGCGACGTCCTCGCCGCGCTCCTGCGCGACCGCGACGTTCACCGCGAGCTGCTCCAGCGGAGGCAGGAACTCGTGCAGCGGCGGGTCGATCAGCCGCACGGTGACCGGCAGGCCGTCCATCTCGCGGAAGATCTCCATGAAGTCGGCCCGCTGCAGCGGCAGCAGCGCGGCCAGCGCGTCCTCCCGCTCCTTGTCGCCGGAGGCCAGGATGAGCCGCTCGACCAGCTCGCGCCGGTCGCCGAGGAACATGTGCTCGGTGCGGCACAGGCCGATGCCCTCGGCGCCGAAGCGCCGCGCCCGGGCCGCGTCCGCGCCGGTGTCGGCGTTCGTGCGTACCCGCAGCCGCCGCGCCGCGTCGGCGTGCGTCATGATCCGGTGTACGGAGCGGACCAGCGCGTCGTCGGTGTTCTCCGGGTCGAGTTCGCCCTCGAAGTACTGCACCACCTCGGACGGCATGACCGGCACCTCACCGAGGTAGACCTTGCCGGTGGTGCCGTCGATCGAGACCACGTCGCCCTCGTTCACCACGTGGTCGCCCACTGTGAACCTCTTCGCCGGCACGTTCACGTCCAGCTCGTCGGCGCCGGAGACGCAGGTCTTGCCCATGCCGCGGGCCACCACGGCGGCGTGACTGGTCTTGCCGCCCCGCGAGGTGAGGATGCCCTGGGCGGCGATCATGCCGTTGAGGTCGTCCGGGTTGGTCTCCCGGCGGACCAGGATCACCGACTCCCCCTCGGCGGCCAGCTCGACCGCCCGGGCCGAGGTGAAGACCACCTTGCCGGACGCCGCGCCCGGGGAGGCGCCGATGCCCTTGGCGACCGCCTCGAACTCGTGGTCGAGCTGGAAGCGCGGGAACATCAGCTGGGCGAGCTGCGCGCCGTTGACCCGGTGCAGCGCCTCGTCCAGGTCGATCAGGCCCTCGTCGACGAGCTGCCCGGCGATGACGAACGCGGCGGCGGCGGTGCGCTTGCCGACGCGGGTCTGCAGCATCCAGAGCTTGCCGCGCTCGATGGTGAACTCGATGTCGCAGAGGTCCTTGTAGTGCTCCTCCAGCCGGGCCATGATGCCGAGCAGCTGGTCGTAGGAGGTCTTGTCGAGCTGCTCCAGCTCCTGCAACGGCACCGTGTTGCGGATGCCGGCGACCACGTCCTCGCCCTGGGCGTTCGCGAGGTAGTCGCCGTAGATGCCCTGCGCGCCGCTGCCCGGGTCGCGGGTGAACGCGACGCCGGTGCCGGAGTCCGGACCGAGGTTGCCGAATACCATCGTCACCACGTTGACGGCGGTGCCCAGGTCGGCCGGGATGCGCTCCTGCCGGCGGTAGAGGATCGCCCGCTCCGCGTTCCACGAGTCGAAGACCGCGCGGATGGCGAGGTCGAGCTGCTCGCGCGGCTCCTGCGGGAACTCGCGGCCGGTGTGCTTGGCGAAGATCTTCTTGTACGCGTCGACCAGCCCGCGCAGGTCGTCGGCGTCCAGGTCGAGGTCGTTGTGCGTACCCTTGGCGCTCTTGATCTCGTCCAGCGCGTGCTCGAACTCCTCGCCCGGCACCTCGCAGACGGTCTTGCCGAACATCTGGATCAGCCGCCGGTACGAGTCCCAGGCGAACCTGTCTGCGCCGCCGGAGGCGGCCCGGTCAGCACTGCCACCGGCCTGTCGTGCGAGTCCCTCGACGCTGCGGTCGTTGAGGCCGACGTTGAGGACGGTCTCCATCATGCCCGGCATGGAGAACTTGGCGCCGGAGCGTACCGAGACCAGCAGCGGGTCGTCCGGGTCGCCGAGGCGCCGGCCCATCTCGCGCTCCAGGGACTCCAGGTGCGCCTCGATCTGCGCGGCCAGGCCGTCCGGCTCGCGCCCGGTCGTCAGGTACGCCTTGCAGGCCTCCGTGGTGATCGTGAAGCCGGGCGGAACCGGCAGGCCGAGATTCGTCATCTCGGCCAGGTTGGCCCCCTTGCCGCCGAGCAGATCCTTGAGATCCTTGTTGCCCTCGGCGAAGTCGTAGACGTACTTCTGCTCGACCGGATCGTGCGCTGCCACCAGAGCCTCCCACGCGCGCCATTGACACTTAACGAAGGTTCAGTTCGGACATACCCCGGTAGTGACCACCGGCAATCCCGGCTCGTCAGCGTCGGTGGGCCGAAGGCTAGGCGAGTTTCGAGAAACCTGGGAGCGTTCGGTGACTTTCGGCACAACGGTCACCACAATCCGCGTTCGTACGGGTTTTTGGGAACGCTTCCACGAGCACGATCACGCAATTCCGCTTCTCCTCGTACTCTTGACGTCACTGCATCTCGCGGAACCTGACCTTTGCCATATCCCGCGCGAATACACCCTCGGAGCCGTCGCCGTGCCGACAAACCCCGCCGCCCCGCAGATCGGGCCGGAGCCGTCCGACACCCCTCCCACCAGCCCTTCCGGCGACCTGCCGCCGCCGGATGCGGCCTCGCCCGGCGCGCCCGCCCCGGCGGCGTCCCCCGCCGGCCTGCCCGGTGC
>NZ_JBXUOV010000302.1:0-3759 GCF_057196585.1 Micromonospora sp. ATLC20 | reverse complement strand
GGCCGAGCCCGGCCGCGTTCGTCGGCCGGGCGGTCGGCGCCGTCTGGATGGGACTGGCCCACACGGTCGGCTGGACGTTCCGGGCCGCCGGGCGGCAGGCCGCGTCCACCCGGGAGCTGGATCCGGAGCACCGCCGCGACGGCGCCGGGCTGCTGCTGTTCGGCCTGGCCATCCTCAGCGCGGTGGGCATCTGGGGCGGCGGGGCCGGGCCGGTGGGCCGGCACCTGGCCGACACCGTACGGCTGTTCATCGGTGCCATCTCGATAATCCTTCCGGTGCTGTTCATGGTCGGCGCGTGGCGGCTGATGCGGACCCCGGCCGATCCCGAGCACCGCGGTCGCGGCCTGGTCGGCTGGGGCTCGATGATGCTGGCGACCGCCGCGATGCTGCACATCGGGCAGAACCCGGTCGACGAGGTCCAGCGTGACTTCGCGGGTGGCCTGATCGGCGCCGGCGTGGGTGACCTGCTGAAGTCGGCGGTGACCGCCTGGGTGGCCATGCCGCTGCTGCTCCTGCTGCTGGTGTTCGGCCTGCTCGTGGTCACCGCGACGCCGATCAACAAGATCCCGGAGCGGCTCGGCCTGCGCGCCGACCCGGCCGGGGCCGACGCCGACGAGGAGTTCGCCGAGGACGAGGCGCCGGCGAAGCCGGCCCGCAAGCGGCCCGCGAAGCGGATGCCGCCGCCGCTGGAGCCCTTGGACCCGGACGACGAGCTGGCGGGCGTCGACCTCCAGGAGACGCTGGTGCTGCCGCGCAAGCCGCCCAAGGTGCCGGCGAACCGCAAGCCGGTCGAGCCGCCGGAGCACTCGCCGCTGCCCACCCGCGCCGAGCAGCTCGCGCTGACCGGGCTGGCCGGCGACTACACGCTGCCGCCGGCGAACCTGCTCGGCAGCGGCGCCAAGCCGAAGAGCCGCAGCAAGGCCAACGACGAGGTGATCGCGGCGCTCACCGGCGTCTTCGAGCAGTTCGACGTGGACGCCGCCGTCACCGGCTTCACCCGCGGCCCGACAGTCACCCGGTACGAGGTGGAGCTGGGCCCGGGCGTCAAGGTCGAGCGGATCACCCAGCTGTCCCGCAACATCGCGTACGCGGTGAAGTCGCCGGACGTGCGCATCCTCAGCCCGATCCCGGGCAAGAGCGCGGTCGGTGTGGAGATCCCGAACACCGACCCGGAGAACGTGTCGCTCGGCGACGTGCTGCGCTCGCGCGAGGCGACGAGCGACCACCACCCGATGGTGGTGGCGCTCGGCAAGGACATCGAGGGCGGCTACGTGGTCGCAAACCTCGCGAAGATGCCGCACATCCTGATCGCGGGCGCGACCGGCGCGGGCAAGTCGTCCTGCCTCAACTCGCTGCTGGTGTCGATCCTGACCCGTGCGACGCCGGACGAGGTGCGGCTGCTGCTGATCGACCCGAAGCGGGTCGAGATGACCGGCTACGAGGGCATCCCGCACCTGGTCACGCCCATCGTGACCAACCCGAAGAAGGCGGCCGACTCGCTGGAGTGGGTCGTCCGCGAGATGGACATGCGCTACGACGACCTCGCCGCCAACGGGGTCCGGCACATCGACGACTTCAACCGCAAGGTGCGCAACGGCGAGATCAAGGCGCCGCCGGGCAGCGAGCGGGAGATGCGGCCGTACCCGTACCTGCTGGTGATCGTGGACGAGCTGGCCGACCTGATGATGGTCGCGCCGCGCGACGTGGAGGACTCCATCGTCCGGATCACCCAGCTCGCCCGGGCCGCCGGCATCCACCTGGTGCTCGCGACCCAGCGGCCCTCGGTCGACGTGGTCACCGGCCTGATCAAGGCGAACGTGCCGTCCCGGCTCGCGTTCGCCACCTCCTCCCTCGCCGACTCCCGGGTCATCCTGGACCAGCCGGGCGCGGAGAAGCTGCTCGGCCGCGGCGACGGCCTGTTCCTGCCGATGGGCGCGTCGAAGCCGCAGCGCATCCAGGGCGCCTGGGTCACCGAGCGCGAGATCGCCGACGTGGTGAAGTTCTGCAAGGACCAGCGCGAGCCGGAGTTCCGCCCGGACGTGCTCGCCCCGGCGCAGGACAGCAAGAAGAAGATCGACGAGGACATCGGCGACGACCTGGACCTGCTCGTGCAGGCGGTCGAGCTGGTGGTCACCTCGCAGTTCGGGTCGACCTCGATGCTCCAGCGTAAGTTGCGGGTCGGCTTCGCCAAGGCGGGCCGGCTGATGGACCTGATGGAGACCCGGGGCGTGGTCGGCCCGTCGGAGGGCTCCAAGGCCCGCGACGTGCTGGTCAAGCCGGACGAGCTGGAGGAGGTCCTGGCCGGCCTGCGCGGCGGCGAGGACTGACCCCGTACACGCGAACGGGCCCGCCGGTCGTCCCGGCGGGCCCGTTCGCGGTTCGGCGGTCTCAGTTGGTGAGGACCACGTAGCTGATGATCATGCCGATCACGGCGCCGGCGACACTCGCGGCAGCGGCGTACCAGCCCAGCGGCTTGTCACCGAGGACCGCGCCGACGATGCCGAGCACGAGGCCGACCAGGCCGAACAGCGGCGGCAGGATGAAGATCGCGAGGGCCGCGAAGACGAACGCGATGATCGTGCAGATCCGGGCGGCGTTGGTGCGCGGACGGGCGGCGGCGTGGATGTCGGCCATGGTTTCCTCCGTGGGTGATCTCGCTACCGGTCAACGGAAGATCCGGTACCCCGGGCGCCGCACCGTCCAAACCGGATGCGGCATCGATCAGGCGAACAACTTCAGTCCGATCACACCGGCCACCACCAGCAGCAGGCACGCCACGCGCGGCAGGTTGACCGGCTCGCCGAGCGCGAGCATCCCGACCAGCGCGGTACCCACAGCACCGATGCCGACCCACACCGCGTAGCCGGTGCCGACCGGGATGTCGCGCAGCGCGTACGCCAGGCCGCCCATGCTCGCCACCAGGGTGACGGCGAAGACGGCGGAGGGGAGCGGACGGGTGAAGCCGGCGCTGCGATCAAGCGCGATCGCCCACGCGGTCTCCAGGAGTCCGGAGATCACCAGCACGATCCAGGCCATGGGACATCACCTCTGACGGGCGGGCCCGGCGCGGAGCGGGCCGGGCGGCGGTTGGGTCACGCGGGGCGTCTTGGCCTGACCGGGTACGCCCACCACTCGTCCGGGACGGCCCGCGGGCCGTCGTGGCCGACGGTAGCACCGGGCGGGCCGGACCGGCGGCGGGGTGAGAAAGCCCACCATGGGTGGAGTTGACGTCAACTTCAAGTTGCAGGATGGATGCCATGACCCTGCTCTTCTCCGACGACGACGTCGCGGCCGCCGTGGACGCCCCGCTCACCGTCGCGGCCATGCGCGACGCGCTGCTGGCCGCGCACGCCGGGCGGCTCATCGCCCCGCCCCGGGCGTCCGCGCCGCTGGGCGGGGGCCGGATGGTGCTCACCGCCGGGCACCTCACCGGGCAGTGGTACGGCTTCCGCTCGTACGACACGTTCGGCCACCCGGAGAGCGGTCAGCTCGTCGTGCTGCACGACGCGACCACCGGCGCGGTACGCGCCATCGCCGTCGGCGAGGAACTCGGCTCCCGGCGTACCGGAGGACTCGGTGGCGTGGCGGTGGACGCCCTGGCCCGCGCGGACGCCGCCACCCTCGGCGTGGTGGGGTCCGGGCGGCAGGCGTGGACCCAGGTCTGGGCCGCGGCGGCGGTCCGGCCGCTGCGCGAGGTGACGGTGTTCAGCCGCTCGGCGGCCCGGCGGGACGCGTTCGCCGCGCGGGTCCGCGCCGAGC
>NZ_JBXUOV010000301.1:0-3867 GCF_057196585.1 Micromonospora sp. ATLC20 | reverse complement strand
ACTACATCCCCCTCACCCCCACCCCCACGATCCACAACCCCTGACACATCTATCGGGACTTCCCGTTGACACATGTCCCGGGACATGACAGTCCCCATAGGGGCCTCTTCCTACCAAGATCTCTCTGGATCCCGGGATGCGGAACGCGCTTCCCTCAAAGTGGGACGTCGCGCCTCGTGAGGCGGGCAGGAGGCAGGCTCCGGGCGACTGCGTCGACGGGTGACGCGCGACGGGCGGCGAGACGTTCAACGTCGGTGCGCGGGAGGCGCGCGGTGCCTTGCCGGGGGCGAAACGCGGGGGTGGGATGTCGGTGGGGTGGGGCAGACTGCGGGCATGTCGATCCGTACCGTCGCCGACCTGACCGCCGCGCTCGACGCCGGTCGGACGGTCAAGTACCTGCACTTCTGGGGGCACCGGCCACGGCCTGACGGCAGCATCGGCGCGAGCTGCCTCAGCCAGTGGTGGCCGGCGGCGTTCACTGTGGACGGCCGGGAGTTCGCCACCGCCGAGCACTGGATGATGTGGCACAAGGCCACCCTCTTCGGTGACGACGCGGTCGCCGAGCGGGTGCTGGTGGCCGGGCATCCGCACCGGGCCAAGGCGCTCGGCCGGCAGGTCCGTGACTTCGACGAGGCGACCTGGACGGCCCGCCGGTACGAGATCGTGGTGGCCGGCAGTGTCGCCAAGTTCGCCCAGCACGAGCCGCTGCGGCGGTTCCTGCTCGGCACCGGCGACCGGGTGCTCGTCGAGGCCAGCCCGACCGACCGGATCTGGGGCATCGGCCTGACCGCCGACGATCCGCGCGCCGCCGACCCGGCGACCTGGCGGGGCGACAACCTCCTGGGGTTCGCCCTGATGGAGGCGCGCGCCGCGCTCGCCGGCCCGAGGGGGTGACGCCTGACCTCGGGCGACAGGTGCGGGTAACGTGCTGCGGCGTGACCGCGTACTCGCACTGCTCGTTCTGCGGCGCGGCCTACCCGGCGGGCGCCGGGTGGCCGCGTGTCTGTTCCTCCTGCGGCGAGACGGTGTGGCGCAATCCGCTGCCGGTGGCGGTGGCGGTGCTGCCGGTCCGCACGCCGGAAGGGCTCGGCGTGGTGGTGGTACGCCGCGACATCGAACCGGCCCGGGGGCGGCTCGCGCTGCCGGGCGGCTTCATCGAGTACGGCGAGGAGTGGTCCGAGGCGCTCGTCCGCGAGCTGCGGGAGGAGACCGGCCTGCTGGCGGAGGCCGGCGAGGCGCGGCTGTTCGCGGTGCACGGCGCCCCGGCGGGCGGCACCATGATGGTCTTCGGGGTGCTGCCCGAGCGGCCGGTCGGTGACCTGCCGCCGTCGGCACCGACCGAGGAGGCCACCGAGTGGCTGGTGCTCACCGATCCGGTCGAGCTGGCCTTCTCCACGCACACCCGGGTGCTGGCAGACTTCCTCGCCGGTCAACGCCCGCTCTGACCGGAGCCGGTGGCCGCCGGACGGACCGGCGGCCACTCGCGGCGCGGTCAGCCGCGGGCCGGGACGGGCTGGGGTGAGAACGGCACGGCGGCCGGCGCCTCGGTCTCCGGCTCACCGGCCGGGTGCCGCCACAGCCCGCGCCGCCGCAGGATCGGCAGCACGCCCTCGCCGAACCAGTACGCCTCCTCGAGGTGCGGGTGGCCGGAGAGGATGAACTCGTCCAGGCCGAGCGCGTGGTACTCGGCGATCCGGTCGGCGACCTCGGTGTGGCTGCCGACGAGTGCGGTGCCCGCGCCGCCGCGTACCAGCCCGAATCCGGCCCACAGGTTCGGCGAGACCTCCAGCCCGTCGCGGGAGCCGCCGTGCAGGTCGAGCATCCGCCGCTGCCCCTCGGACTCGCTGCGCCGCAGCCCGTCCTGCACCGCGCGCACGTCGGCCTCGGGGATGCCGTCGAGCAGCTTGCGCGCCTGGGCCCACGCCTCCTCGGCGGTGTCCCGGCTGATCACGTGCAGCCGGATGCCGTAGCGCAGTTCGCGACCGGCCTCGGCGGCGAGCCCGCGGATCCAGTCCAGCTTGCCGGCCACCTGGGCCGGCGGCTCGCCCCAGGTGAGGTACACGTCGCTGTGCCGTACCGCCACCGGCCCGGCCGCGCCGGACGACCCGCCGAAGTAGACCGGCGGCACCGGGTCGGGCACCCGGCTGAGCCGGGCGCCCTCGACCCGCACGTGGGCGCCGTCGTGGTCGACCGTCTCGCCGCGCCACAGCGCCCGCACCACGTGCAGGAACTCGTCGGTACGCGCGTAGCGGGCGTCCTTGTCCAGGAAGTCGCCGTACGCGCGCTGCTCGGCCGACTCGCCGCCGGTGACCACGTTGAGCAGCAGCCGCCCGCCGGACAGGCGCTGGAACGTGGAGGCCATCTGCGCGGCGAGGGTGGGTGAGAGCAGGCCGGGCCGGAACGCGACGAGGAACTTCAGCCGCTCGGTGACCTCGCTGAGCATGGCGGTGGTCAGCCAGGCGTCCTCGCACCAGGCGCCGGTGGGGGTGAGCGCACCGGCGAAGCCGAGCTGCTCGGCGGTGCGGGCGATCTGCCCCAGGTACGCCACGCTCGCGGGCCGCGCGCCACCGGCCGTGCCGACCGGTACGCCGTGTCCGCCGCCCACGATGTCCCGGCTGTCGCCGTAGGTCGGCAGGAACCAGTGGAAGGTGAGCGACATGGTGTACCTCCGGTGCGGGATGGGACGGGTCGCCTCCTGAGTGGTGGGACGACCACGCCGACACCCTACCCATAAAACCTATCGGGTTGGTAGGTTGCTGTCGCCCGCCGACGGCCGGGCCCATCCCTCCCCGAGGAGTCGCCATGCGTACCCCCAGAACCCGCCGCCGGCCGCTGGCCGCGCTGCTCACCACCCTCGCGCTGCTCGCCGCGACGGCGCTGACGGCCTGCGGCGGCGAGGCGGCCGACGCCAGCGGCGGCGACGGCCCGCTGCGGATCGGCTACCAGCGCTTCGGCGGGCTCAGCCTGGTCAAGGCGCGCGGCGACGCGAAGAACGTCACCTGGTCGCTGTTCGAGAGCGGCCCGGCGCTGACCGAGGCACTGAAGGCCGGCTCGATCGACATCGGCCAGGTCGGCGAGGCGCCACCGGTGTTCGCCGCCGCCGGAAAGATCCCCTTCTCCGTGATCGGCACGTCGGCGCCGATCCCGCAGGGCGAGGCGGTGCTGGTCAAGGCGGACAGCCCGTATCGTGGATTCGCCGACCTGCGCGGGAAGACGGTCGCGCTGAACAAGGGCTCCAACGTGCACTGGCTGCTGGTCAAGCTGCTGGAGGCGAACAGGATGACGCTCGCCGACATCAACGTGAAGTACCTCAAGCCCGCCGAGGGGCGGCCCGCGTTCGACAACGGGCAGGTCGACGCGTGGATCATCTGGGATCCGTACTTCGCGCTGGCCGAGCAGCCGGGCGTACGGGTGCTCGCCGACGCCACCGGCCTGGCCGGCAACCGCGAGTACGTGCTGGCCGCACCGGACGCGGTGAAGAACCGCACCGACGACGTACGCGCGTTCCTGGACACGTACCGGCAGACCACCGACTGGGGTATCGCCCACCCGGGCGAGCGGGCCGCCGTCCTCGCCCCGGAGCTGAAGATCCCGCTCGACGTGACCACCCGGGCGCTGGCCCGCAGCGCCAAGCCGCTCGCCCCGGTCACCCCGGAGATCGGCGCGGAGTTGCAGGCCATCGCGGACAGCTTCGTGGAGCTGAAGCTCGTACCCGGACCGGTCGACATCGCCGGACGGGTGGACGGCCGGTTCAACGAGGCGTTCCAGTGAGCGGTCCGGCGCTGGCCGAGGCGGCCGCTCCGGTCGTACCCGAACGGGCGACGCCGCGGCGGTCGCGGGCCCGCGCGTCGCGGCGGTGGCGGCGCG
>NZ_JBXUOV010000300.1:0-3895 GCF_057196585.1 Micromonospora sp. ATLC20 | reverse complement strand
CGGCCGGCGCGAACAGCGCCGCCGCCCCGGCGAGCAGCGCGGCGGCCACTCGTGTGGTCCGTGTGGTCATGAGAAGGTCCTCCGGATCCCCGTGGTGGGCGGCGGTGGTTCCGTCCGCCCGGCAGTGGTGACACACGCCGGCACCGCTGATCGTTGCGCGGGTGCCCTGTCGGGGGTACGACACCGGAACGGGGCCGCGGGCGCTGTGGTTGACTGGCACCTCGGGGTTCTGCGAGGGAGGCCAGAGATGCAGGTGCCGGCCGTGCTCGGCGAGCCGATCCGGTTCGTGCTGAACTGGGGCCGCCGCTACTCGCTCTGGGTGTTCAACTTCGGCCTGGCCTGCTGCGCCATCGAGTTCATCGCCACCAGCATGGGCCGGCACGACTTCATGCGGCTCGGCGTGATCCCGTTCGCCCACGGGCCCCGGCAGGCCGACCTGATGGTGGTCAGCGGCACCGTCACCGACAAGATGGCCCCGGCGGTCAAGCGGCTCTACGACCAGATGCCCGAACCGAAGTACGTGATCTCGTTCGGCGCCTGCTCGAACTGCGGCGGCCCGTACTGGGACTCCTACTCGGTGACGAAGGGCGTCGACCAGCTCATCCCGGTCGACGTGTACGTGCCCGGCTGCCCGCCCCGCCCGGAGGCGCTGCTGCACGGCATCCTGCGTCTCCAGGAGAAGATCGCCGCCGAGCAGTCGGGCATCGGCGGCGTACCCCGGCCGGACGCGCTCACCTCCCCGGCGGACGCCGTCGCGCGGCCGGTCGAGGCGCTCACCGCACCCCCGGTACGTCCACCGGTCGGCTGACCCGTCGGGTGGCGGCGCGGGGCTAGCCTGCGGCTCATGACCGACCTCGCGGAGGAGCGCTCCGCATTCATCATCGACGTGCTGACCGAGGAGTTCGGCGCGTCCATGGCGATCGACCCGGCGGCGTTCCGCCGCAAGTTCCGCAAGATGGCGGCGTCACCGTTCGCCTTCTACCGGGGCAGCGCCGCGCTGTTCTACGCCGACCAGCGCGGCGACTTCGGCAGCGACCGGTTCCTCGACGAGCGGACCAGCCGGGTGTGGATCCACGGCGATCTGCACGCCGAGAACTTCGGCACCTACATGAACGCCTCCGGGCAGCTCGTGTTCAACGTCAACGACTTCGACGAGGCGTACGTCGGGCCGTTCACCTGGGACCTGAAGCGCTTCGCCGCGAGCGTGGCGCTGCTCGGCTACGCCAAGGCGCTCTCCGACCGGGTGATCGGCGAGCTGGTGACCGGCTTCGCCCGGTCGTACCTGGCCGAACTGCGGGCCATCGCCGCTGGCGGGGACGACGCGATCGGCTCGATCACGCTCGACAACGCCGACGGTGTGCTGCGCCGGGTGCTCCAGCAGGCACGGCTGAACACCCGGGTGGACCTGCTCGCCGCGCAGACCACGATCGACAACTACGAGCGTCGCTTCTCCCTCGGCGACGGCGTGCACGAGATCGACGACGCCACCCGGGAGATGGTCTGCGCGGCGTTCGCCGACTACCTGCACACGCTGCCGGACTCGACCACCCGGATGCGCCCGGTCGCCGCCGGCATCAAGGACGTGGTGCTGCGTAAGGGCGTCGGCATCGGGTCGGCCGGGCTGCCGTCGTACAACCTGCTGCTGGAGGGGCACACCCAGGCGCTGGAGAACGACGTCGTCATCTACATGAAGCAGGCGCAGGTGCCGGCCGTGGCGCGGTACGTCGACGACGAGCGGGTCCGGTCGTACTTCCGGCACCAGGGGCACCGCACCGCGGAGTCGCAGCGCGCGTTGCAGGCGCACGCCGACCCGTGGCTGGGCTTCACCGAACTGGACGGCGTCGGGCAGCTCGTCGCCGAGGTGTCCCCGTACGCGGCGGACCTCGACTGGGCCGACCTGAACGAGCCGGAGGAACTGGCGGGCGTGCTCGCCGACCTGGGCCGGGCGGTGGCCCGGATGCACTCGGTCGCCGACGACGAGTCCAGCCACGACCTGGTCGACTACTCGACCGAGGAGGCGATCGTCGCGGTCGTCGACGCCGACCCGGAGGCGTTCGTCGACTACCTGGTCGACTTCGGGCACCGGTACGGGATCCGGGCGCGCGAGGACCACCAGCTCTTCGTGGACCTGTTCCGCAACGGCCGGCTACCCGGCATCTGAGGGGCCGGGGCACCGGATCCGGCGCCCCGCCTCACTGCGTGAAGTCCAGCACCGCCTTGATGTCCTCACCGACCGAGGCGTACGCCTGCCGGTAGCTCGACAACGGCACCCGCCGGGTGATCAGCGAGGTCAGCCACGACTGTTCGGCCTGGGCGAGCGCCTCGGCGGCCATCTCCCAGTGCCGCCGGCCGGCGTTCACCGAGCCGAACACCACGTTGTTCTCCAGCACCAGTTCCCGGTTGAGCGCACCGGCGTCGAAGTTGATCGTCCGGCCGCCGCTGGAGACGCCGGTCAGGCAGACGATGCCGGTGGGCGCGGCCTTGCACATGGCGTCGAGCACCACAGTGGGCGCGCCGGTGCACTCGATCACCACGTCCGGCTTCACGTCCAGCTCGGGCACCGTCGACGTGTGGTACGTCGCCCCCAGCGCCCGGACCAGCTCCGGCTTCGGCCCGGTGGTGTTGCGGTCCAGCACGTGCACCGACAGCCCACGCTGGCTGCCGAGCAGCGCGGCCAGCAGCCCGATGGGCCCGGCACCGGTGACCAGCACCGTCATCGGTTTCCACTCGGCCCGGCGGCCGATCCGCTCGATGTGGTCCCACGCCTTCGCCACCACGCTCGTCGGTTCCAGCAGCACGCCCACCGACGCGAGCGCCGGGTCCAGGCCGACGGCGAACTTGGGCTGCAACCGCCAGCGTTCCCGGGCGAAACCGGGCAGCGCCTTGATGCCGTGCTCGGTGTACCGACCGTTGCGGCACATGTCCCACTCGTCCACCGCGCAGTTCGCGCACGGCACCGGGTCCGGGTGGCGGACCACGCCGGCGACCAGGTCGCCGGCCTGCAACGTGCCGGTCGGGTCCTCCAGCACGCGGCCCAGCGACTCGTGCCCGAGCACCAGCCGCTCCTGGCCCGGCGGCGCCTCGCCGTACTCGCCGGCCACGATCTCGTGGTCGGTGCCGCAGACACCCACCGCCAGCGCCTCGACCAGGATCGCGCCCTCCTCGGGCGGCGGCTCGGGCCAGTCCTCGGCGAGCCGCAGCGAATCCGGGACACCGGGGGTCACAGTCACAGCGCGCACGGACCTCATCTTTCCGCGCGCTGCCGCCGCCCGTCCGGCGAAGCGGCGATCCCGGCACGGACGGCCCGACCCGGCCGGCAGCCGTCGGCCATAGGATCAGCGCATGACTCCGGAAGAGGTCGGCCGGCGAGTGGTCGCGCTGCTCGCGCCCGTCGAGGCCACCGCGTCCGTGTCCGGCGGTCAGGGGTACGCCCGCGCCACCGTCGACGTACCCCCGGCGAGCTGGGCGGACGCGGTGCGTGCGGCACGCGACGACGCCGAGCTGGATCTCGACTTCCTGGACTGGCTGTCGGCGGTGGACGAGCTGGCCGACGGCTTCGACGTGGTGCTGCACCTCTGGTCGGTCCGGCACCGGCACGGGCTGCTGCTGCGCACCCGGGTGCCCCGGGACACGCCTGTCGTCGCGTCGGTGGTCGACCTGTTCCCCGGCGCCGCGTGGCACGAGCGCGAGACGCACGAGATGTTCGGCATCGACTTCGCCGGCCACGGCGAGCTGCGTCCGCTGCTGCTGCCACCCGAGTTCGAGGGGCACCCGCTGCGCAAGGAGTTCGTCCTCGCCTCCCGGGTCGCCAAGCCGTGGCCCGGCGCCAAGGAGCCGGGCGAGTCGGAGGCGGGCGGCGGCCGCCGGCCGGTCCGGCCGCCGGGCGTGCCCGCGC
>NZ_JBXUOV010000299.1:0-3948 GCF_057196585.1 Micromonospora sp. ATLC20 | reverse complement strand
GTCCAGGTCGCCGCGGCGCAGCGCCTCCCGGCGCAGGCGGCGGGCACGGGCGGCCAGGTCGTCCAGCCCGCCACGCCCCTGCGGGCCGCGCCGCAGCAGCTCGCGCAGCGATTCGCGCAGGCTGCCGCCGGCGAGCACGTCCGAGCCGACCGCGTCCACCGCGGCGCGCACGTCGTACGGCGGGGCGAGCGGGTCGGGTCCGCCGCGCCACTGCCCGTACCGGAAGCGGTTGCCGCCGACCACTGTCAGTCCCGGTCCCCGTAGACGGTGCGCCCGGATTCGGTGACGTCCTTGCCGAGCCTGCGGGTCAGGTGCAGCCCTTCCAGCACGAACTCGATGCCGGCTGCCGCCTCCTCCGGGCTGGGGGCGTCGCCGAGCCCGAGCCGGTCGAGCACCTTGGCCAGCCCCGGCACGGTCCCGACCTGGCGCAACAGCTCGGCCGAGGAGACCAGTTCCCCGGTCTCGACGGCGCCGCCCTCGGCGACGATCGCGGTGAAGCCGGACAGGTCGAGCCCGGCGAGGCGGGCGCGGAACGTCTCGGCGGTGGCGGTACGCAGCAGGTGCGCGAGCACCTCGATCTCGCGCCCCTCTTCGCCGCTCTCGAACTCGACCTTGCCGCGCAGCGTGGAGGTGACGGAGACGGTGTCCCCGATCCGGGCCACCGGCGCCTCCGGACGAGAGGCAGACGCAGCGCCGCCACCCGAGGCAGCAGCAGAGGCACCAGCGACGGCAGAGGCACCTGCCAGCAGACCCGAACGACGCAACGCGGCGGCGGCGACCGTCTCCGCGGCGGCGATGGCGAACCGGGCGGACACGCCGGAGCGCGGGTCCACCGACGGGGACTCCCGCACGTCGCGGGCGAACCGGGCCAGCACCTCCAGCACGTGCTCCGGTACGACGGCGACCAGGTCGGCCTCCTGCCGGATCAGTGCCAGCTCCAGGTCCAGGTCGAGCGGGTAGTGGGTACGGATCTCCGCGCCGAACCGGTCCTTCAGGGGCGTGATGATCCGGCCCCGGTTGGTGTAGTCCTCCGGGTTGGCGCTGGCCACCAGCAGCAGGTCCAGCGGCAGCCGCAGCTGGTAGCCGCGGACCTGGATGTCGCGCTCCTCCAGCACGTTGAGCAGCGCCACCTGGATGCGTTCGGCCAGGTCGGGCAGCTCGTTGACGGCGAAGACGCCCCGGTTGGTACGCGGTACGAGCCCGAAGTGGATGGTCTCCGGGTCACCGAGCGTGCGGCCCTGCGCGAGGCGGATCGGGTCGACGTCGCCGATCAGGTCACCGACGCTGGTGTCCGGCGTGGCGAGCTTCTCGCCGTACCGCATCGAGCGGTGCAGCCAGCCGATCGCCAGGTCGTCACCGGCCGAGTCGACCAGCGCCTGGGACGCCGGGGTGAGCGGGTGCATCGGGTGCTCGTTCAGCACCGAGCCGGGGATCACCGGGGTCCACTCGTCCAGCAGCGCGCCGAGCGAGCGGATCAGCCGGGTCTTGCCCTGCCCGCGCTCGCCGAGCAGCACCATGTCGTGCCCGGCGAGCAGCGCGCGCTCGACCTCGGGCAGCACCGTGTCCTCGTAGCCCACGATGCCAGGGAAGCGTTCCTCGCCGGAGCCCATCCGGGCGAGGAGGTTGTCTCGGAGTTCCTGTTTGACCGTGCGGTAGCGGTGGCCGGTCGCGCGCAGCTCGCCGAGCGTGCTCGGCAGGTCGGCGGGCGGGACCGGGGAAACCTGGTTGGGAGCGGTCACCCGACCCACGCTAGCGCGCTCCGACGACCGGCGGCCTCCGTCGTCGATGTCGCGACAAGGGAAGCCGCCGGAGCGCCGCTCACTTCCCGAGGCGGGCGCGGACCATCCGGGGTACGGCGGCCAGTCCGGTGACCGGGCGGAACGCGTGCGCGGCGGCCACCAGTGCGGCGTACTCGTCGTCGGCGAGGTCGATCTCGGCGGCGGCGGCGTTGCGTTCCATCTGCTCGACCCCGGAGGCACCGGGGATGGCCACCACGTTCGGGTGCCGCAGCACGTACGCGAGCGCGATCTGGCTCGGCGTGGCGTCGTGCGCGTCGGCGACCTCGCGCAGCGTGGCGATCAGCGCGGTGCCGCGTTCCAGGTTCTCCGGCAGGAAGTACGGGTTGGCCCGGCGTACCGCCCCGGCGGGCGGGTTCGTGGCGTCGTAGCGGCCGGAGAGGAAACCCTGCGCCAGCGGGGAGTACGCGATGACGATGCGGCCGGCCTGCTCCGCGTACGGGATGAGGTCTTCTTCGGGGCCGCGGTCGATCATGCTGTAGCGGACCTGGTTGCTCAGCACCCGGCGGCCCAGCGCGGCCTCGGCGAACCGCCACCGGCGCAGCCCGTAGTTGCTGACGCCGACCTCGCCGACCAGCCCGACGTCCTGCAGCGAGCGCATGCCGCGCATGGTGGTGGTGTCGGCGACCACCGGGTTGGCCTGGTGCACCTGGTAGAGGTCGATGCCGTCGACGCCGAGCCGGGCGGCGGAGGCGACCGCGCGCTGCTGCACCACGGGCGCGACCGGCAGCAGCGGGAAGATCTTGGTGGCGACCACGACCTTGGCCCGGTCGTCGCCGAGCGCCGCGCCGAGGATGCGCTCGCTGCGGCCGAAGCCGTACAGCTCGGCGGTGTCGAACAGCGTGACGCCCAGGTCGAGCGCCCGCCGGACGATCTCGGCGGCGCGGCGCTCGTACTCGGGGCCGTAACCCCACTCCTTGGAGCCGAACTGCCAGGTGCCGAGGCCGATCTTGGAAATGGGCTTGGGGGTGTCGAGCCGCACGTAACGCATGAGGCCGAACGTACCCGGGCTGCTGCGTGCGCACTCCGGTCCGGACAGAATGGCCTGGTGACCTACCTCGCCAGCGACGACCGTTACCACGAGATGCTCTACCGGCGCAGTGGCCGCAGCGGGCTGAAGCTGCCAGTGATCTCCCTCGGCCTGTGGCACAACTTCGGACCGGACCGCCCCTTCGAGCGGCAGCGCGACATCGTCCGCCGCGCCTTCGACCTCGGCATCACCCACTTCGACCTGGCGAACAACTACGGCCCGCCGCCCGGTTCGGCGGAGGAGAACTTCGGCCGGCTGCTCGCCGGCGACCTGAAGCCGTACCGGGACGAGCTGGTGATCTCCAGCAAGGCCGGCTATCTGATGTGGCAGGGCCCGTACGGCGAGTGGGGTTCGCGCAAGTACCTGATCTCGTCGCTGGACCAGTCGCTGCGCCGCCTCGGGCTGGACTACGTCGACATCTTCTACTCGCACCGGTTCGACCCGGAGACCCCGCTGGAGGAGACGATGGGCGCGCTCGACGCGATCGTCCGCTCCGGCAAGGCGCTCTACGTGGGTGTCTCCAACTACGACTCGGAGCAGACCGAGCGGGCCGCCGCGATCCTGCGCGACCTGGGTACGCCGCTGCTGATCAACCAGCCGTCGTACTCGATGATGAACCGCTGGACCGAGAACGACGGCCTGCTGGACACGCTGGAGCGCGTCGGTGCCGGCTGCATCGCCTACAGCCCGCTCGCCCAGGGTCTGCTCACCGACCGTTACCTGAAGGGCATCCCGGCCGACTCCCGGGTCCGCACGAGCGTCTTCCTGAACGAGAGCGACCTCGACGAGGAGACGATGGCGACGGTCCGAGGGCTCGCCGCGGTGGCCGAGCGGCGCGGGCAGACCCTCGCGCAGCTCGCCCTGACGTGGGCGCTGCGCGACCCGCGCATGACCAGCCTCATCATCGGCGCGAGCAGCGTCGGGCAACTGGAGGGCAACGTGGCCGCGTTGAACAACCTCGACCTCGCCGGTGACGACCTGGCCGAGGTCGAGCGCCTGCTCGGCTGAGTCACCAGATGCGGCGCCGCCCGGCGCGGTGGTTGCGGACACCGCACGGCCGCCCGGGCGGCGGCCCGCCGGTCCGCCGCAGTCCGACCACCGCCGCCGCGAGCAGCGCGACGA
>NZ_JBXUOV010000298.1:0-3972 GCF_057196585.1 Micromonospora sp. ATLC20 | reverse complement strand
GCGGCCAGCTCGGCCACCAGCCGCTCCAGCTCGCGGCGCTGCGCGGCGCGGGCCCGGTCGGCGCAGACCGCCTCCCAGGCGTTGCCGCGGGCGGTACGCATCCGGCCGTCGCCGGCCACCGCGCGTTCGAGCGTGTCCACCACGCCGACGGCGAGGGAGGCGACGGTACGGGAGATGGTGGTCAAGCCGATGGTCTGGGTCGGCCCGTTGGCGCTCATGGTCACCCCATACGAGATCGTTGGCGACGGTCGGCAGCCGCCGGCGTCGAGTGTGCCCGACGACGATGCTTCCGGGCGGACGTTTCGCCGCCGTGAAGCACAGGTCAACGCTGCCGCACCGGGGACGACCTGGGCAGGGCCGGAGGTCCTTGAGCTTGGTCACAGCCCATCGCCGGAACCCGTCCTGCGGGCCCGGAACGATCGTGGTGAGATAGGGGATGGGTGACGGTCGATGCCAGCGGTGGCGCTGCGTGACATGGCGTTCACCGGAAGTCGGCCATCATGCCACAGCCCATGTCGTGAGGTGCGCCATACCCCCCGGCACTCGTCGCCAGGTGGCGCCCCCTAGCATCGGCCCATGACGCCCGGAGAGGGGAGTCCGTTGGTGACTGCTGAGCATGCGCACGCGGAGGGGGACGACGCCGGAGCGGCGCCGTCCGCAGGGGTGCTCGACGAGATCCTGGCCGGCGTGCGGGAGGACGTCGCCCGGCGCCAGGAGCAGGTTCCGCTGGAGCGGATCCGGGAGCTGGCCGCCGCGGCGCCGCCACCGCTCGACGCGTACGCGGCCCTGCGCCGCCCCGGCGTCGCGGTGATCGCCGAGGTGAAGCGCTCGTCGCCGTCCAAGGGGCGGCTGGCCGAGATCGCCGACCCGGCCGACCTGGCCGGTGACTACGCGGCAGGTGGCGCGCGGGCGATCAGCGTGCTCACCGAGGGCCGCTGGTTCGGCGGGTCGCTCGACGACCTGGCCGCCGTGCGGGCCGCGGTGAACGTGCCGGTGCTGCGCAAGGACTTCGTGGTCTCCAGCTACCAGGTGCACGAGGCCCGCGCGCACGGCGCCGACCTGGTGCTGCTGATCGTCGCCGCGCTGGAGCAGAACGCGCTGGTCGGGCTGCTGGAGCGGATCGAGTCGCTCGGCATGACCGCGCTGGTCGAGGTGCACACCGAGGAGGAGGCGGACCGCGCCCTGGAGGCCGGCGCGCAGGTCATCGGCGTGAACGCCCGCGACCTGCGTACCCTGGAGGTCGACCGCTCGGTGTTCGAGCGGATCGCGCCCGGCCTGCCGAGCAGCGTCGTCAAGATCGCCGAGTCCGGGGTGCGCGGTCCGCACGACCTGATCCGCTACGCCTCCGCCGGCGCCGACGCCGTGCTGGTGGGCGAGGGCCTGGTCACCCAGAAGAGCCCGCGCGAAGCGGTGGCCGAGCTGGTCAACGCCGGTAACCACCCGGCCACGCCCCGCCCGGTGCGCTGAGCCGCCGGGCACCCGACCCGAGAGGACGCCCGCGATGAGCGCCGCACCCGCAACCGGCCCGGTCCCCGACTCCGCCGGTCACTTCGGCCGGTTCGGCGGCCGGTTCGTCCCCGAGGCGCTCGTCGCCGCGCTCGACGAGCTGGACGCGGCGTACCGGAAGGCGATGGGCGACGAGGACTTCCTCGCCGAGTTCGACGCGCTGCTGCGCGACTACGCCGGCACGCCCTCGCTGCTCTACGAGGCCCGGCGGTTCTCCGCGCAGATCGGCGCGCGGGTCCTGCTCAAGCGCGAGGACCTCAACCACACCGGTGCGCACAAGGTCCGCAACGTGCTGGGCCAGGCGCTGCTCACCAAGCGGATGGGCAAGCGGCGGGTCATCGCGGAGACCGGTGCCGGCCAGCACGGCGTCGCCACCGCCACCGCCGCCGCCCTGTTCGACCTGGAATGCGTGGTCTACATGGGCCAGGTGGACACCGAGCGGCAGGCGCTGAACGTGGCGCGGATGCGGATGCTCGGCGCCACAGTCGTCCCGGTGACCACCGGCTCGCGCACGCTCAAGGACGCGATGAACGAGGCGATGCGGGACTGGGTCGCCAACGTCGAGGACACCCACTACCTGATCGGCACCGCCGCCGGGCCGCACCCGTTCCCGGAGATGGTCCGCGACTTCGTGCGCGGCATCGGCGAGGAGGCGCGCCGGCAGTGCCTGGACCTGACCGGCGCGCTGCCGGACGCGGTCGCGGCCTGCGTCGGCGGCGGCTCCAACGCGCTGGGCATCTTCCACGCGTTCGTGCCGGACGCCGGCGTGCGGCTCTACGGCTTCGAGGCCGGCGGCGAGGGCGTCGACACCGGGCGGCACGCCGCCAGCATCACCGGCGGCTCGTCCGGCGTGCTGCACGGCACCCGCACGTACGTCCTCCAGGACGCCGACGGGCAGACCATCGAGTCGCACTCGATCTCGGCCGGCCTGGACTACCCGGGCGTCGGCCCGGAGCACGCCTGGCTGCACGACACCGGCCGGGCCACCTACCTGCCGGTGGACGACGCCGACGCGATGGCCGCGTTCGAGCTGCTCTGCCGCACCGAGGGGATCATCCCGGCGATCGAGAGCGCGCACGCGCTCGCCGGTGCCCGCGCCGTCGCGCCCCGGCTCGCCGAGGAGCTGGGCCGGGAGCCGGTGATCGTGGTCAACCTGTCCGGGCGGGGCGACAAGGACGTGCACACCGCCGGCGCGTACTTCGGCATCCTCGACAAGGAGTGACAGCGTGAGCCGCATCGGGGTCGCCTTCGACAAGGCGCGGGCGGACGGGCGGGCGGTGCTGGTCGGCTGCATGCCGGCGGGCTTCCCGACCGTCGAGGGCAGCATCGCCGCCATGAAGGCCATGGTCGAGGCGGGCGTGGACGTCATCGAGGTGGAGATCCCGTACTCCGACCCGGTGATGGACGGCCCGGTCATCCAGAAGGCGAGCGACATCGCGCTGGCCGGCGGTGTCCGCGTCGCGGACGCGCTGCGCGTGGTCGAGGCGGTCGCCGCGACCGGGGCGAGCGTGGTCACCATGACCTACTGGAACCCGATCGAGCAGTACGGCGTGGACGCGTTCGCCCGCGACATGGCCGCCGCCGGCGGCACCGGCCTGGTCACGCCGGACCTGATCCCGGACGAGGCCGCCGAGTGGCTGGCCGCCTCCGACGCGCACGGCCTGGACCGCACGTTCCTGGTCTCGCCGTCCTCGACCGACGCGCGGCTGCGGATGACCGTCGAGCACTGCCGCGGCTTCGTCTACGCCACCGCGATCATGGGCGTCACCGGCGCCCGCGCGCAGACCTCCGAGGCGGCGCCGATCCTGGTCTCCCGGCTGCGCGAGGTCACCGACATCCCGGTCGGCGTCGGGCTGGGCGTGGGCACCGGTGCGCAGGCCGCCACCGTGGCCGGGTACGCCGACGCGGTGATCGTGGGCAGCGCGCTGGTCCGCTGCGTGCTGGACGCCCCGGACCAGGCCGCCGGCCTGACCGCCCTGCGCAAGCTCAGCGCCGAACTGGCCGAGGGCGTCCGCAACCCCGCTCGCTGACGGCCGGCTCGCCATGCCCTTGATCGACTCCATTACGCCGAGCTGGCGTGGTCATGGACGCCAGGACGCCGCCACTTCGCCGAACTGGTGTCGATCATGCGCGAGCGTTCCGCGTGAGCGGGAGGGTGGTCAGCGGCTACTGCTGTCGGCCTGCTCGGATGCGCGCTGGCCGGGCGGGGCGGGCGGCCCGTCGCCGGGCTGTCCGTCGCCGGGTGGCGTGAGCGCGTCGGCGGCGGTCGTGTGCCGCAGCACGCCGGCACGGCCGGCGAGCGCGTCCGCGATCGCCGCGCGCGTGGTGGGGGTCAGCACGTCGGGCAGTTCCTGCGGCGGCCACCACCGCGGCAGGCACCCGGCCGACGGTTCGCCCGACGGCTCGACGTCGGCCGGCCCGGCGCGGAACACGTGCACCAGCACGTCCGGGCGCCCGCCGCAGCGC
>NZ_JBXUOV010000297.1:0-3988 GCF_057196585.1 Micromonospora sp. ATLC20 | reverse complement strand
CGGCCGGGCCGGCCACGCGCGGGAGCGCGGCCGGGGCCAGGTCGTCCGGCCCGTCGGCGTAGCCGAGGCCGCCGCCGTGGTCGTGCCACGGCCCGGCGGCAAGCTCCGACCAGGAGATTCCGGGGTACGCGGTACGCAGCGCGGCCGGGCTCGTCCCGCTCGCTGAGGCGGCGGTCGGCGCGGCGGCGGCCGGTACGACGACGGCGGGTGCGGCTGCCGCTCCGAGTCCGGCCAGGACGAACGCCAGCGTGACGACGACGGCGGTCAACCGGTCGCGAACGCGCATGGCACACCTGCCGGGCTCACAGACAGCGGAGACGCTCGATCGTCGCCGCGCACACGCTAGCAACCGCCTCCCGCGGCGGGCAACGGCCCGGCGTCCGGGTGCGCCGGTCGTGTGGACGACTGACGCACCCGGACGGTCGCGGGCCGGACTCGTCAGTGGAAGAAGTGCCGGGTGCCGGTGAGGTACATGGTCACGCCGGCCGCCTTGCAGGCCGCGATGGTCTCCTCGTCCCGGATCGAGCCGCCCGGCTGCACGATCGCCCGTACCCCGGCGTCGATGAGGATCTGCGGGCCGTCGGCGAACGGGAAGAACGCGTCCGAGGCGCAGACCGAGCCGCGGGCCCGCTCGTCACCGGCCCGGCTGACCGCCAGCCGCGCCGAGTCCACCCGGTTCACCTGCCCCATGCCGACACCGACTGTGGCGCCGTCGCGGGCCAGCAGGATCGCGTTGCTCTTGACCGCGCGGACCGCCCGCCAGGCGAACGCCAGGTCGCGCAGAGTCGCCTCGTCGGCCGGGTCGCCGGTCGCGAGCGTCCAGCCGGACGGGTCGTCGCCCGGCGCGTCGACGGCGTCCCGCGTCTGCACCAGCACGCCGCCGCTGACCTGCCGCCACTCGGCGGGCCGGGTGGCGAACGCGGGCGCCCGCAGCAGGCGGAGGTTCTTCTTGGCCCGCAGCAGCTCCAGCGCGTCCTCGTCGAAGCCGGGCGCCACCAGCACCTCGGTGAAGATCTCCGCGACCTGGCCGGCCATCGCCGCGTCGACCGGCCGGTTCACCGCGATCACGCCGCCGAACGCGGAGACCGGGTCGCAGGCGTGCGCCTTGCGGTGCGCCTCGGCCACGTCCGCGCCGACGGCGATGCCGCACGGGTTGGCGTGCTTGATGATCGCCACCGCCGGCTGGTCCGGGAAGTCGTTCGCGGCCCGCCAGGCGGCGTCGGCGTCGACGTAGTTGTTGTAGGACATCTCCTTGCCGTGCAGCTGCTCGGCCTGGGCCAGCCCGGCCGGCGCGCCCGGATCGGTGTAGAGCGCCGCCGCCTGGTGCGGGTTCTCGCCGTACCGCAGCACCGCCTGGCGGCGCAGCGCCAGCCCGGCGAACTCCGGCCAGCCGTCCTCGGCCGGCGACACGGTGCCGGCGAACCAGTCGGCCACCGCGACGTCGTAGTCGGCGATGTCGGCGAACGCGCGGGCCGCCAGCGCGCGGCGCCCGGCCAGCGTGAAGCCGCCCTCGGCGAGCGCCGCCACCACCGCCGGGTACGCCGCCGGGTCGGTCACCACCGCCACCGAGGCGTGGTTCTTCGCCGCGGCCCGCACCATCGCCGGACCGCCGATGTCGATCTGCTCGACGCACTCGTCGGTGTCGGCGCCGGAGGCGACGGTGGCCTGGAACGGGTACAGGTTGGAGACCAGCAGGTCGATGCCGGCGATGCCGTGCTCGTCGAGCTGGGCGGCGTGCGCGTCCTTGCGCAGGTCGGCGAGGAGGCCGCCGTGGATCTTCGGGTGCAGGGTCTTGACCCGCCCGTCGAGGATCTCCGGGAAGCCGGTGACCTGCTCGACCGGCGTCACCGGCACCCCGGCGCCGGAGATCGTCGACGCGGTGCTCCCGGTCGACACGATCTCCACGCCGGCCTCGTGCAGGGCGCGGGCCAGCTCGGCCAGGCCGGTCTTGTCGTAGACGCTGACCAGCGCGCGCCGGATCGGGCGGCGGCCGGCGTCCTCAGTGGCGTTCACGGGATGGTGACCTTTCTGCCGGTGATCGTCCAACCTTCACGGACCAGGCGGCCGACCTGCTCGACGAGCTGGCGCCGCTCGGCGGACTTGATGCGCTCGGTGAGCGTGTCCTCGTCGTCGTCGTCGTGCACCGGCACGGCGACCTGGGCCACGATCGGGCCGGTGTCCATGCCCGCGTCGACGAAGAACAGGGTGGCCCCGGTGACCTTCACGCCGTACGCCAGCGCGTCGCGGGGGCCGTGGATGCCGGGGAACGCCGGCAGCAGCGTGTTGTGCGTGTTGAGGTAGCGGTCGCCGAACGCGGCCAGGAACTCCGGGCCGACCAGCTTGAGGAAGCCGGCGCTGATGACCAGGTCGGGCCGGTGCTCGGCGACCCGCGCGGTGAGCGCCTTGTCCCAGTCGGCGCGGGTGGGGTGGTCCTTGACCCGCTCGACGAAGGACGGCACGCTCGCGGCGGCCGCCCGGTCCAAGCCGGCGATCCCGTCCCGGTCGGCGCCGACCGCGACCACCCGGGCGCCGTACCCGGGGTCGGCGGTGGCGTCCAGCAGCGCCTGGAGGTTGCTGCCGGAGCCGGAGACGAGGACGACGAGGCGGGCGACGGACGCGGGCTCGGTCACCGGGCAACCCTATCGGGCAGGTCAGGCGGCCCGGCCGCGGGGCGGCGGCTCATCGGTTGACCTCCCGGGTGGCGTGATCGCGGTACGCTGCCGGTCGCCCGGTGTCCGGCCTCGCGCCCGGCCCGCACCCCCACGAAGAATCCGGCACGCCGCGTGCCGTCGGACCGAGGAGTACCTCCATGCAGCCCGGATACCCCCCGCAGCAGCCGCAGCAGATCGACAACAACATGACGATGTCCATCGTCGCGATCTTCCTGTTCTGGCCGCTCGCGATCCCGGCCATCATCAACGCGTCGAAGGTCAACCCGCTGATCCAGCAGGGTGACTACGCCGGCGCCCAGGCCGCCGCGGCCGAGTCCAAGAAGTGGTCCAAGTGGGCCCTCATCGTCGGCCTGGTCTGGATCGGCCTCATCGTGGTGTGTTGCCTCTTCGGCGGCCTGGCTGGTCTCGTCGGCGGCAGCAGCACAAACTGACGGACAACCCGAACCGATCTGAGGAGCACCCAGACATGCAGCCCGGTTACCCCGGACAGGACCCGTACGGCCAGCAGCCGAACCAGGACCCGACCGCGCAGCCGCACGACCCGTACGCCCAGCCGCCGCAGGCCCCGCAGTACGGCCAGCCGCCGCAGTACGGGCAGCAGCCGCAGTACGGCCAGCAGCCCACCTCGGGCCAGCCGTACGGCCAGCCCACCTCGGGTCAGCCCGCCTACGGCCAGGACCCGTACGCGCAGCAGCAGCCGTACGGTGCCGCGCCGCAGTACCCGGGTGCCGGCTACCCGGCCGGGGCGGGCCAGGCCCCGAACAACACGCTGGGCCTCGTGTCCATGATCCTCGGTATCGCCTCGATCCCGATGGTCTGCTGCTTCTACCTCGGCATCCCGCTGGGTATCGCGGCGGCGGTCACCGGCTACCTGGGCCGCCAGAAGGCCGCGCAGGGGCTCGCCAACAACGACGGTCAGGCCAAGACCGGTCTGATCTGCGGCGCGATCGGCGCCGGCCTGGGCATCATCCTGATCATCCTGGGCATCGTCGCAAACGTCAGCCTGCCCGCCCAGCCCTGATCGTCCGTCGTCCAGGGGCGTCCACCTTCCGGTGGGCGCCCCTGACGCGTCTGCGGGCCCCGGAGGCGGCGCGTCAGCGGGTGCGGGTCAGCGGGTTGCGCGTCAGCGGGTGCGGGTGCGGGTCAGCGTGCGGGTGGCGGCGGCGCCGAGCACCGCGCCCACCCCGGTCACGAGCGTGGCCACCGCGGCCACCGCCCACGGTGACGGCCCGACCTCGGCCAGCCGGCCGCCGCCCAGCGACCCGCCGGAGGCCGCCGCGAACAGCCCCAGCAGCGCGCCCGCGACCGGTCCGGCG
>NZ_JBXUOV010000296.1:0-4058 GCF_057196585.1 Micromonospora sp. ATLC20 | reverse complement strand
GCCCGGTGCCGGCCCGCTCACGCCTCCTGTCCGCCCGGTCGCGCGTCCCGGCGCGGTCGGCCGCGCGGCGGCGCCACTCGTTCCACAGCCAGCCGGCCGCGACGCAGGCCACGATCACCAGCGTCCAGACCACCCCGTCGCGCATCCGCCGCCCGCCTCCCGACCGTTGTCGCCCACTACCGCCGACGCGATCGTCGCACGGCCGGGGCGGACCCGCCCGGGTGGCGCGGCGGGCACCGGTCCGCCCTGCTCGGCGCGGGTGACCGGACGACTGTCACAGCCGACCGCTACGGTTCTCGGGTAGCACCAACACGGGAGGTCGACAGCGGTGTCCGAAGGCGGCGGCGTGTCCGAAGAAGCGGTTCCCCCAGCGGTCGACGCCGCCCAGGACGCGGCGGCCGGCGCCGAGCCGACCCCGGCGGCGCGGGAGCGGCACGCCACGCTCAGCCAGGAGCTGACCGAACACCAGTACCGCTACTACGTCCTCGACGCGCCGACCGTCACCGACGCCGAGTTCGACAGGCAGCTGCGGGAGCTCGAGGCGCTGGAGGCCGAATACCCGGCGCTGCGCACCCCCGACTCACCCACCCAGCGGGTCGGCGGCACCTTCTCCACCGACTTCACCCCGGTCGCGCACGCCGAGCGGATGCTCTCGCTCGACAACGCCTTCGCCGACGAGGAACTGGCCGCCTGGTCCGAGCGGGTCGAGCGGGACGCCGGCGGCCCGGTGCCCTACCTGTGCGAGCTGAAGGTCGACGGGCTCGCCATCAACCTGACCTACGAGAAGGGCCGGCTGGTGCGCGCCGCCACCCGGGGCGACGGCCGCACCGGCGAGGACGTCACCGCCAACGTGCGCAGCATCAAGGGCGTGCCGGCCCGGCTGACCCCGGCCGACGACTTCCCGGACGTGCCCGACCTCTTGGAGGTGCGCGGCGAGATCTACTTCCCGGTGGCCGCGTTCGCCGACCTGAACGCGAGCCTGGTCGAGCAGGGCAAGGCGCCGTTCGCCAACCCGCGCAACGCCGCCGCCGGCAGCCTGCGGCAGAAGGACCCCCGCGTGACCGCCTCCCGCCCGCTGCGCCTGGTGGTGCACGGCATCGGTGCGCGCACCGGGTTCCGGCCGGCCGCGCAGTCCGAGTCGTACGCCGCGCTCAAGGCGTGGGGGCTGCCCACCAGCGACCGGTGGCGGGTGGTGGACGACCTGGCCGGCGTCGCGGAATACATCGCCTACTACGGCAAGCACCGGCACGACGTCGAGCACGAGATCGACGGCGTGGTGGTCAAGGTCGACCCGGTCTCCATCCAGGGCCGCCTCGGCTCGACCAGCCGTGCGCCCCGCTGGGCGATCGCCTTCAAATACCCGCCGGAGGAGGTGAACACCAAGCTGCTCGACATCGAGGTGGAGGTCGGGCGCACCGGCCGGGTCACCCCGCGCGCCGTGCTCGAACCGGTCCGGGTGGCCGGCTCCACCGTCGCCTACGCCACCCTGCACAACGCCCGCGAGGTCGAGCGCAAGGGCGTGCTCATCGGCGACACGGTGGTGCTGCGCAAGGCCGGCGACGTGATCCCCGAGGTGCTCGGCCCGGTGGTCGAGCTGCGCCCGGCCGACGCTCGCCCGTTCGTCATGCCGACCACCTGCCCGGCCTGCGGCACTCCGCTCGCGCCGGCCAAGGAGAGCGACGTCGACATCCGCTGCCCCAACGGGCGGGCCTGCCCCGGTCAGATCCGCGAGCGGGTCTTCTACCTGGCCAGCCGCAAGGTGCTCGACATCGAGGTGCTCGGCGAGAGGGGCGCGGCGGCGCTGCTGGACGCCCAGATCATCACCAACGAGGGCGACCTGTTCCAGCTCGACGCCGAGCAGTTGAGCCGGTCGCCGTTCTTCGTCAACAAGGACGGCAGCCTGGGCAGCAACGCCACCAAGTTGCTCGACAACCTCGCCGAGGCCAAGGAACGCGACCTGTGGCGCGTGCTGGTGGCACTGTCCATCCGGCACGTCGGCCCGACCGCCGCCCAGGCGCTCGCCCGGCACTTCCGTTCGGTCGCCGCCATCGAGGCCGCCGGTGAGGAGGAGCTGTCCTCGGTGGACGGCGTCGGCCCGACCATCGCGGCGAGCGTGAAGGAGTGGTTCGCCGTCGACTGGCACCGCGACGTGGTGCGCAAATGGGCCGAGGCGGGCGTACGGATGGCCGAGGAGGCCGCCGACGAGGGGCCGCGACCGCTCGACGGCGTCACTGTGGTGGTCACCGGCACGCTGAGCGGGTTCAGCCGCGACCAGGCGGCCGAGGCGATCCAGGCCCGGGGCGGCAAGGTGACCGGCTCGGTCTCCAAGAAGACCGGTTTCGTGGTGGTCGGCGACAACCCCGGCTCCAAGGCCGACAAGGCCGCCACCCTGAAACTGCCGATCCTCGACGAGGACGGCTTCCGGGTGCTGCTCGACTCCGGCCCGGAGGCGGCCCGCGAGGTGGCCCGGGTGGAGGACTGACAGGCTGGTCACAGCTTTCGTCCGGCGGATACCAAGTTAATTACGACTCCGACCGATTCGTGACTGTCGTGTCGGGGAAATCGCCTCGGAGGGCGTTTCATTGGCGTACGACGCGTGACGGCGCGCGCCAGGACGTTCCCCGGGAGGTGCGATGGAGACCGGCGACCCGCGTAACTCCGTCCCGCCCGGGCGGAGCGGGCCGTTCTTCGGCTTCGTCGCCGCGATCGGCGCGGTCGCCCTGCTGGTCTCGGCCGGGCCGCTCGTCGCGCTCACCGACCGGCTGACCGAACTGCCGGCCGCGTTCTGGACCATGGCGGTGCTCGCCGTCGCCTGCGACGCCCGCCCGTTCGTCCCGCCCGGCCGCCGGCAGACGTCTGCGGTGTTCCCGTCGACCTGCTTCACCTTCGCGATCCTGCTCGGCTGGGGATTCGGCCCGGCCGTCGCGGTGCAGGCCGTCGCCGTGGCGGTCAGCGGCTGGCGACTCGGGTACGCCCCCTGGCGCACCGGCTTCAACGCCGCGCAGTACGCGTGCGCGCTCGCCGCCGCGTACGCGGTCACCCGGCTCGGTCCGGGCGAGCTGTTCGGCGGTGGCCGGCTGCACTGGACCGACGTGGCGGCGGTGGGCGGCGCGACGCTCGCCTGGTTCGTGGTCAACTACGGGCTGGTCAGCTCCGCAGTCCGGCTGCGTTTCGGCGACAGGTGGTGGCCGAGCGTCCGCAGCGGCCTGGCGTACGAGCTGCTGTCCACCGGTTCGCTGCTGCTGCTCGCGCCGGTGCTGGTGGCCGCCGCCCGGGCCAGCGCCGCGCTGATCCCGCTGGTGCTGGTGCCGCTGTTCGCCGTCTACCGGATGGCCCGGCTCTCCGAGGAACGGGAACAGCTCGCCGACGTGGACCCGCTCACCGGGCTGCCCAACCGCAAGGCGCTGCTGACCGAGGTGGCCGAGCAGGTGCACCTGCACGGCGAACGGGCCGCTCGGGGTGCGCCGGACGCGCACCTGGCGCTGCTGCTGCTCGACCTCGACCGGTTCAAGCACGTCAACGACGCGCTCGGGCACGCGGTGGGGGACCGCCTGCTGGTCGAGGTGAGCGCCCGGCTGATGGGCGCCGTGCGCGCCGGTGACATGGTGGCGCGGCTCGGCGGCGACGAGTTCGCCATCGTCGTACCCCGGCTCGCCGACATCGACCAGGCCCGCGAGCGGGCCGGCCGGGTGGTCGCCGCGCTCGCCGAACCGGTGCCGCTGGACGGGCTGCCGCTGGACGTGGGCGGCGCCATCGGCATCGCGCTCTACCCCGACCACGGCGAGGACTTCGCCACCCTGATGCGTCACGCCGACGTGGCCATGTACGACGCGAAGCACCGCAACGACACGGTGGCGGTGTACGCGCCGGAGTCCGACCACAACTCGGCCGAGCGCCTCAGTCTGCTGGCCGACCTGCGCCGGGTGCTGGAGTCCGGCCCGTCCGCGCAGGGCGGGGAGACGGTGGGCGTACGCGGGGGTGACGGCGCGGCCCTGACCCCGGCGCTGCCGGTGCGCGCCGACCGCCCGGCCCGCAACCAGCGTCCGGCGCGCGACGGC
>NZ_JBXUOV010000295.1:0-4119 GCF_057196585.1 Micromonospora sp. ATLC20 | reverse complement strand
ACGTACACCGTGCCGGTGACCCACCGCGACGGGCACCGGATCTGGATCTCGGCCGCGTTCAACCAGGTCGTCGATCCGGACACCGGCCGCCGGGTGATCGTCGGCGCGCGCCGCCTCCGCGCCCTCCGCGACGCGGACCAGCTTCAACCGCAGCCAGGACCGCCGGGGCGTCCCGGTGAGGGTGAACGCGTCGAACCGTTCGGCGATCGCCGTGATCACACCGGGGACGTTCCAGGTTTTGCCCCAGACCAGGCGGACCAGCGGCGGGCGTAGCCAGCCGTGCTCGACCGCCGAGTTCTCGGCCAGCATCCACAGCGGCCGGGTCAGCGCGCGGACGTCCTCGGGCCGGGCCGGGGTCTCCACGAAGTCGACGTCGAAGAGCAGGTCCAGGACCAGTTCGGTACGTCCGCCGCCGGTGAAGACGAGCGGGTCGTCGGCCAGTCCGGCGCCGGTGAGCGGCCCGTCCGGCCCGCCGCGCGGGCGTACCCCGGCCAGCCGGGTCACCTGCACGGTCTCCGGGTTGAGCAGGCAGTCCACGCGGGTACCGGACTCGTCCACGAGGAAGGCGACGCGCTCCATCAGTCACCCGCCTGTTCCCGGTCCAGCCGGGCCGTGTCACCCCACGGCGTGGTCCGTGTCGGAAGCCACGCCGGTTCGGCCGGGAGCACCGGCCAAGGGTCCGCGTGTGCTCCGCCGTCGGTCGCCCGGGCCGCGCCGGCCGGGCTCGTCGTCCGGGCCGGGCCGGCGTCGTCCGGCAGGACCGGCCACGGGTTGCCGGACGGGGGTCGCGTGGGTCGCTGCCACTGTCGCGTCCGGAACTCGTCGCCGGTGGCCGGGTCGTGTCCGTTCGGGTACGGCGAATGCGCGGCCGGGTAGTGGTCGACGGCTCCGCCGCGACCGTCAGCCGGCCCGGTTCGGCCGCGGCCACTCACGGGCCCGTGTCCGTCGTGACCGTTCGCCGGCCCGGCCCGGTCCTCCCTAGTGCGTGCGGCCGGTCCCTGCGACGATGGTGGCGCAGCCGCGAAGACGAGCGGGAGCACATCCCCTCGATCGGGCGAGAGGTCCGCCCCGGCGTCGTCATCCCGGTGCCGTGCCCGGCCTCGGCGGACCTGTGCGAGGTTCCGGAGCGCGTCCGCCCGACCCGGGCTGCGACCGGGCCATCGCTTCGGGGCTGACGGCGGGGCCGGGTCGCCGGACGCGACGCGGCCTCGCGATCCGATCGCGTCACGGCTGCCGTCCGGGCCGGTGCGCCGGTCAGCGCTGGTGGGCGCGCTGGTACCGATGCCGGCGGAACTGTCGGTGTCGTTGAACCTGTCGGTGCCGTTGCGATCGCTGCTGCCGGTGCCTGCCCCTGTTGCTCGTCCGGTGTCGGCGGTCGCTGTGAAGCTGGTGCTGGTGCTGGTGCTGGTGCTGGTGCTGGTGCCGGTGCCGGTGGCCGGGGTGCCGTGGGTGCCTGAACTGCCGAGGGCGTCCCGCGACCCGGATCGATCGGCGACGCACCCCGATCCGGCTGGGCCGGGTGACGTTACGCATTCGCATGCCGGAGCGTCCTCACGTGACCCGGCGCCGCCCGGGCGTACCACGTCGTGCGAGCGGCACCGAGCGTCCACCGCTGGCGGGAACGTCTCCGCCCCCGCCGTGTCCTCCCCACCAACCGAGATCCCCGTCCCACTCTCCAAGAGCTGCGGAAGATCTTGGTAGGAAACGGCCCCTATGGGGGCCCTTTTGTACCAAGATCTCGACGGGCCGTTGCGGGATCCGGCAATTCCGTCGATTACACGTGCCATCCAGTTCCGCCACCGCCCCCTCCGGCGCCCTTCGACGGAGCGCGGGGGAGGAGCGGAGGGGGGAAGGTCGCGCAGCAGGCCGGGGGCGTGCGCCGCCACCAGCAGCCGCCAGTGCTCGGGCGGCTGTCCGGGGGAGGATGGCGCGTCCTCGGCCGGGGCCGGTCCGGAGAGGCGGTCGGCGGTGGCCCGCAGGACGCGGGCCAGCCGGTCACGCGGTCGCCGGGGCGGCGGCACCGCCGGCCTCCAGCTCCAGGCCCTCGTACGCCAGGGTCAGCGCCTCGATGGCGATCTCCTGCGACAGCGTGTTCAGGTGCGCGCCCCGCCACCGGGTCGGCCACGCGTTGATCATGTTCCAGCGCAGCACCTCGGCGGTGCCGGCCGGGTCGAGCAGCACCACCGACACGTTGCGCCGGTTGACGGTGCCTTTCGCCGCCGCGTTCACCCAGTCCCACAGCTCCCGCGAGCTGGTCAGGCCGAAGTGGAGGGTGACCGGGGCGTACTCGACCTGGCCGGGCACGGCCCGGATGCGTTCGTTGCCCGCCTCCCGGTACGACAGCGCCGGTATCGCCACCTCGAAGCCGCTGACCTCGGTGAAGTGCCCGTTGGTGATGCCGTTGATCAGCAGCTTGAAGTGGTAGGCCCGGTACGGGTCGACGGGTGCGCCCGGCTGCGGCGTCGCAGTGGTGGGCATGTCAGCCTCCGATCGTCTCGGTCTCGGTGCCGCCGGCCCACTGGCTCAGCTTGAACACCACGAACTCCGCGGGCTTGACCACGGCGATGCCGATGTGCGCCACCACCATCCCGGCGTCGCGGACGTCGGCCGGGTTGGTCTCCTCGTCGCACTTCACGAAGAACGCCTCCTCGGGCGTCCGGCCGAGCAGCGCGCCGTCGCGCCACACCCGGGTGAGGAACGCCCCGATGTCGCGGCGGATCGAGCGCCACAGCGTGAAGTCGTTCGGCTCGAACACCATCCACCGGGTGCCGCCCGCGATGGCCTGCTCGATGGAGATGGACAGCCGCCGCACGTTCAGGTAGCGCCACTCGCTGGCTTCGGCGGCGAGCGTACGGGCACCCCACAGCCGGATGCCCTCCCCGGCGAAGAACCGGATCACGTTGACGCCCTTGGGGTTGAGCACGTCGTGCTCCGGCCGGGTCACCCGGTACGCGAGGTCGACGGCCCCGCGTACCGGCTCGTTCGCCGGCGCCTTGTGCACGCCGCGCAGCGCGTCGGTGCGGGCCCAGATGCCGGCGACGTGCCCGCTCGGCGGGGTGAGCACGAGGTCGCCGCTGAGCGGGTCGCGGACCCGGATCCACGGGAAGTAGAAGGTGGCGAAGTCCGACTGCCGGGGCCGGTCGCCGCCGGTGCCGGGCGGTTCGCCGTCGCCGTCGCCCGGCGTACCCTCGGCGGGTTTGTCGGACGACGCGGCCGCGCCGGCGGACGCGGGCTTCGGCGGCTTGCCCGGCGTGGCGACGCGGGTGAGCCGCGAGACGTCGGTGACCTCCGGCGGCGGGTCGCAGATCGCGACCATGGTGCGCAGCCGCTCGGCCATGCTGATCAGGGCCTCGTGCGACACGGGGTCGTGGTAGCCGGGCGCGGCCAGGATGGAGATCTCGTCGATCGCCTCCAGCAGTTCCAGGCCGCCGCGCCGCCCGCCGGTGCCGGTGAGCCGGCCGCCCTCGCCGACGTTGACGACCCAGCAGCGGGTGCCGCCGTTGTCCAGGAAGCCGAACACGGCGCGGGCCAGCGGGGTGCTCTCCAGCTGCTCGCCGTCGGCGTACAGCCGCAGGAACTCGGTCCAGCTGTTCACCGCCAGCGCCTCGCCGACGTGGGCGCCGCGGTCGGGCGCGATCCCGACGAACGCGGCGGTACTCATGCCGACCGGCCCGATCGGGCGGGCCCCGCTGGGCACCTCCTCGACGTAGATGCCGGGGGAGAAGTAGGTGGGCATCGGTCCTCCTCGGACGTCAGTCGGGCGCGCGGACGACGATCAGGTGGTCGCCGTCCGGATCGAGTTCGGCGGTGTGGACGCGTCCCGCGCCGACCAGCCGGATCCGCACCGGGGCGTCCGGCGCGGCGGGGTCGTGCGGCACGCCGGCCAGCCGGAACCGGCCGGCGGCGTCGGTCTCGGTGGCCTGGGCGGTGCCCACCAGCTCCACCCGGACGGCGGCGAGCGGCTGGTCCTGCGGGCCGACCACCCGGCCGTCGAGCGTGCGCATGCCGAGCTGCCGCAGTCGCAGCGGCTGGCGTACCGGCGGTGCGACCGGGACCGGCCGCTCCACCCGGGCCGGCGCGTCGAGCAGCAGCGCGGGCCGGGGCGCCACGCCGAGCGCC
>NZ_JBXUOV010000294.1:0-4178 GCF_057196585.1 Micromonospora sp. ATLC20 | reverse complement strand
CCCTGCACACCGCGCTGCGCCGCCCGCAGACCTGGGCGGCGGTGCTCGCCGACCCGGCGGTGGGCCGGGCGCTGCGCCGCACGGTCGGGCGGCTGGTCCGCGACGGCTGGCTGCTCACCCCCGGGCAGCGGCGGCGGATCGCGCTGGGCACAGTGCCGTTGTTCGCGGTCGCCGCGGTCGGGTTGACCCGGCTCGTGGACAGCGCGGTCGAGGGGCGCTCGGCGGGCGGTCCGGCGTCGGTCGCCGGGCTGCTGCTGTGCTGCCTGGCCACCGCGCTCGGCGGCTGGTGGCTGACCGAGGTGCCGGAGACCGGCGCCGCCGCGCGCGGGCTGCTGCGGCGGCTGCGGCGCGAGTACGCCGACCTGGACCCGGAGCGCCGGCCGAGCTGGGCGGGCCGGGACACCGAGACGCTGCTGACCGGGATGGCCCTGTTCGGTCCTCGGCCGCTGCTCGCCGTGGATCCGGCGTTCGCCGTGCAGGTGGGCGTGGACCCGGAACGGGACCGTCCCCGCCCCGACCGCAAACCCGCCCGCCGCTGACCAAACCCCCCATCTCGCCTCGATCATGAGGTTGACGGTATTCGGTGTCCGTTTTGCCCGGCTCAACTTCATGATCGACGCGGGTAGGGCCAGGCCGTCGGCGAGAGGCGGTTTCCTTGTCTTGAGCGCCGGGAAGGCTCGGGCATGGCCGAGACATTCGTGAGCGAAGACCTGAAGACACTGCAGGCGATTGCGCGCGGGGCCGGGATACAGGAGGTCGACCGCCTGTCGCCGGACCAACTGGTCGAGGCGCTGCGCCGCGCCGGGGTGACCGACGGTACGCAGGACCAGTGGCCGCCCCAGCCGATCGAGGACCCGGCGCATCTGGCCGGGCTGCCCCGCAGCTCGCTGACGCAGGGCGACGAGAGCACCGGCGGCCGGGCCGCCGAGGAGGCGATCGGCGCCATGCCGGGCGAGTCCGGCACCGAGATCAACGATCGCACCGAACGCTGACCCTACGCGAGGAAGGGCCGCCCCCGGTGTTGCCGGGGGCGGCCCTTCACGCTCGACCGGACGCGGTCAGTGCATGCCGGCGGCGGCCGCCTCCTCGCGGGCCCGGCGCTCGTCGCCGCTGAGCGTGTTCAGCGGCTTCTCCTTGATGAACAGCACGACGATCAGGGCCAGCAGCGCGAACGGCGCGCCGATGAGGAACATCTCCGACGTGGCGATGCCGTAGACGTCCTGCACGATCCGCAGCACCGGTTCCGGCAGGGCGGACAGGTCCGGCACCTCGGCCGATCCGCCGCCGGCCGCGATCGGGCCCAGCCGCTCGACGGTCAGCGAGGTCACCCGGTTCGCCAGGACCGCGCCCAGCGCGCTCACGCCGACCGCGCCGCCCATGCTGCGGAAGAACGTCAGCACCGAGGTGGCCGCGCCGAGTTCGGCGGCCGGTACGTCGTTCTGCGCGGCCAGCACCAGGTTCTGCAGGAGCATGCCGACGCCGACGCCCAGCACCGCCATGTAAACCGACAGCACCGGCACGCTCGTGTTCGCGTCGATGGTGCTCAGCAGCAGCATGCCGACCGTCATCACCGCGGCGCCGGCGACCAGGAACATCTTCCAGCGGCCGTACTTGGTGATCAGCTGGCCCGCCACCGTCGAGGAGACCAGCAGGCCGAGGACCATCGGCAGGCTCATCAGGCCGGCCGCCGTCGGCGACTTGCCGAGCGAGGTCTGGAAGTACTGCGACAGGAACACGGTGCCGCCGAACATCGCCACGCCCACGAGGATGCTCGCGATCGTGGTGAGGCTGACGGTGCGGTTGCGGAAGATGCCGAGCGGGATGATCGGCTCCTCGGTGCGAGCCTCGACGAACACGGCGAGCGCGAGCAGCGCCAGCCCGCCGCCGACCAGCAGCGCGGTCCAGCCCGAGGCCCAGTCGAACTTGTTGCCCGCCAGCGACGACCAGATCAGCAGCGTGGACACGCCCGAGGTGATGAGCAGGGCGCCGAGCCAGTCGATGCGGACCTTGCGGCGCACCACCGGCAGGTGCAGCGTCTTCTGCAGCAGCGCGATGGACAGCAGGCTGAACGGCACGCCGATCAGGAAGCACCAGCGCCAGCCGAGCCAGGACGTGTCGACCAGGACGCCGCCGATCAGCGGGCCGGCGATGGTGCCGACACCGAAGACGGCGCCGAAGATGCCGGCGTACCGGCCCAGCTCACGCGGCGGGATCATGGCCGCCATGACGATCGTGGCGAGCGCGGTCATGCCGCCCGCGCCGATGCCCTGGATGACCCGGCTGAGCAGCAGCACCTCGACGTTCGGGGTGAAGCCGGCGACGAGCGAACCGGCCACGAACAGACCGAGGGACAACTGGATGAGCAGTTTCTTGCTGTAGAGGTCGGCCATCTTGCCCCACAGCGGCACCGTCGCGGTCATCGCCAGCAACTCGCTGGTGACGATCCAGGTGTAGACGGTCTGGCTGCCGTCGAGGTCGGCGATGATCCGGGGCAGCGCGTTCGCCACCACCGTCGAGGCGAGGATCGCCACGAACATGCCGACCATCAGGCCGGACAACGCCTGGAGGACCTCCCGGCGTGACATCCGCGTACCCGTCTCGGCGGGTGGAACAGTGGCGGTGGTCATCGAACTCCTTGTCGGTGTGCACGGGCGAGCGGCCGCGCGACGGCGGCGGGTACGGGTCGGAGGGGTCAGGACGGGTCGGGCAGGCCGGCGGCGACGACGGCGAACGCCTCGGCGGTCAGTTCGCGCAGCGTCGCCGTGTCGGGTCGCTCGACCCACTGCATCAGGGCCGTGCGGAACACCGCGCCGGCAACGGTGGTGACGAGCGTCGGATGGCCGTGGCACGGGTCGAGCCCCAGCCGGGCGGCCACCGCCGCGACGATCACCTGCTCGGTCTCGGCGTTGCCGCTGATCAGACGCGGCAGCAGCGACGGGTTCGCCGCGATCACCCGCAGCCGCAGCAGCCACACCTCCCGATCGGCCTCGATGGCCTCGACCACCTCGTCGAAGGCCAGCCGCAGCGCGTCGAACGCGGACATCTCCGGCGGCGCGGCGACGATGCGGTCAGCAAGCACCTCGCGGTCCGTCGGCTGGTCGCCGAGCAACGCCTCGTCCTTGCTGGGGAAGTAGTTGAAGAAGGTGCGGGCCGACACGTCGGCGGCCTCGCTGATCTCCTCCACCGTCACCTGGTCCAGGCCGCGCTCGGCGACCAGACGCAGCGCGGCAGCGCTGAGGGCGGCGCGAGTCTGCCGCTTCTTGCGGTCACGCAGGCCAGGGCGGCTCTGATCCGGGGTCACGCCACGAGACTACGAGCGATCTTGCAGAGAGTGCAAATTTTTAGTCAGTGAAGTGATGGGCGACGCAGCGGCCCCGGAAAACGGGTTGAGAGCGGTTCCGGACGTCCCGTACGTTTCCCGCACTCCTGTCGCAGCGAAGAAGGACGATTCCGCGTGACCCCTCCTGCTCTCTAGAACCTGACACGTTCCCCACGCCTGTAGCCGGCCGTTGCGCGCCGGCTCCCCGGGCTGCCCTCGCGCGCCCGGCCACAGCGTCCGAGGCCGCGCGTAATCGGCCTCGCGTCAGGTCTTCAGAGATCAGGTCTCCATGTCATCCCAACCGCATATCGTGCTGCCCTGGGTCGTGCGCCGGACCCGCCTTCCGCTGCTGTCGCTGCGCTGCGCCGTCTGCCGGGCCGAGTCGGCCACCGCCGCCAAGGGCCGGTTCCGCGTCAACGCCAACGGCAAGTTGCTGGACGTGTGGCTGCTCGTCCGGTGCGTGTCCTGCGACCGCACCATCAAGCTCACCGTCCGGGAGCGGGCGGCGGTCAGCTCGTTCGATCCCACCGAGCTGCACGGCCACCAGCTCAACGATCCCGACCTGGTGGCGGCCACACTGCTCGACCCTTGGTTCGCCCGGCGCTGCCGCTTCACCCTGGACTGGACGGACGCGTGGACGCTCGATGCGCCCACGGTGCCGCTGGACCGGTGGCCCGTCCAGGTGGACGTCACCTTCGACGACCCGGTGCCGGTACGCCCGGACCGGCTCATCGCGCACCGATTCGGCCTCACCCGGTCCGAGGTGCTGCGCCGGGTCAAGTGCGACATCCCGCTGAAGCGTCCGACGAGCTCCGCCTTCACCTTCACGGTGCTGGCGGAGGACTGACCGGGCGTGGTC
>NZ_JBXUOV010000293.1:0-4182 GCF_057196585.1 Micromonospora sp. ATLC20 | reverse complement strand
GGCGAGGGCCGCGCCCAGCACGGCGCCGACCCGGCCGGCGCCGAGGACGCCGACGGCGAGGGTACGCGGGAAGACGAGCGGGGCAGCGGTGGCCCGGGGGCGCAGCGGTGCGCTCATGGCAGCGATCCAGTCCTCGAAGGGGGTACCGGTCGATGGCAAGTATGCGCCCGGGTGACAGACCCGGAACAAGAAGGTGTGAAAACCTTCACCGACCGCCGGAAGCGGCTGCTGCGGTGGCGGGCAAACCGCCCGTTCGGGTACGTCCCGTAGGGTCGGCACGGTGACCACCCCGCTGCGCTGGCGCGACGCGATGGAGCGGGCGCTGTACGGGCCGGACGGCTTCTTCGTCTCCGGCGCCGGGCCCGCCGCGCACTTCCGCACGAGCGTGCACGCCTCACCCGTATTCGCCGCCTGCATGCTGCGGCAGCTCGAGACGGTGGACGCGGCGCTGGGGCACCCGGCCCGGCTGGACGTGGTGGACGTGGGCGCGGGCCGGGGCGAACTCCTCCGGGCCCTGCTGGCGCAGGCCGCACCCGAACTGGCCGCCCGGCTCCACCCGGTGGCAGTGGAGCTGTCGCCCCGCCCGGCCGATCTGCCGCCGGAGATCGACTGGCAGGCCGACATCCCCGACGGGATAACCGGCCTGCTCCTGGCCACCGAGTGGCTGGACAACGTCCCGGTGGACGTGGCGGTCCACACCCGGACAGGCTGGCGCCTCCTCCTGGTGAACCCGAAAACCGGCGAGGAGACGGTGGGTCCCGCCCCCTCCCGCACCGAAATCACCTGGCTGGCCCACTGGTGGCCCCCGGCCCCCACCCCGCCGCCCACCCCGTTGATCAAGGACTTTGCGGCGGCGGGGGGCCCGGATCAGGACACGAACTCCTTGATCAACGCCGAGGGCGAGGGCGTGGGCGGGAGCGAGGGCGAGGGTGGGGTCGGTGGGAGGGCGGAGATCGGGTCGGGACGGGATCTGGCCTGGGCCGGGGCTGTGGGGAAGGTGGCGCGGGGGGTGGCGCTTGCGGTGGACTACGGGCATCTGCGGGACTCGCGTCCCCTGGACGGGACGTTGACCGGGTATCGGGGTGGGCGGCAGATGCCGCCGGTCCCGGACGGGTCGTGCGACGTGACGGCGCACGTCGCCATGGACTCGGTCGCCTCCGCCGGTGAGCGGGTCGCGCGGTGCGCGTACTCCCTGGTCTCTCAGCGGGAGGCGCTGCGGGCGCTCGGGGCCGACGGCGGGCGACCGCCGCTGAGCCTGGCCTCCCGCGACCCGGCCGGCTACCTGCGGGCGCTGGCCACGGCCTCGGCGGCGGCCGAACTGACCGACCCGGCCGGGCTCGGCGGGCACCTGTGGCTGCGGCAGCCGGTCGGCGTCGCGCTCGACGCGGTCGTGGCACGATGACGGGCATGACCACGGACGCCGCCGACCTCCGCGAGCTGACAGTCGGTACCGGCGCCGGCGGTGAGCAGCTCGGCACCGACATGGTGCTCAACATCGGGCCGCAACACCCCTCGACGCACGGCGTGCTGCGGCTGAAGCTGGTGCTCGACGGGGAGCGGGTGGTCGCCGCCGAACCGATCGTCGGTTACATGCACCGGGGGGCGGAGAAGCTCTTCGAGGTACGCGACTACCGGCAGATCATCGTGCTGGCTAACCGGCACGACTGGCTGTCGGCGTTCTCCAACGAGCTGGGCGTGGTGCTCGCCGTCGAGCGGCTGATGGGCATGGAGGTGCCGGAACGCGCCACCTGGCTGCGGATGGCGCTGGCCGAACTGAACCGGGTGCTCAACCACCTGATGTTCCTCGGCTCGTACCCGCTGGAGATCGGCGCGATCACGCCGATGTTCTACGCGTTCCGGGAACGGGAGACCATCCAGGCCGTGATGGAGGAGGTCTCCGGCGGCCGGATCCACTACATGTTCAACCGGGTCGGCGGCCTGAAGGAGGAGGTGCCGTCCGGCTGGACCGGGCGCGCCCGCGCCGCCATCGCCGAGGTACGCCGCCGGATGCCCGACCTGGACAACCTGATCCGGCGCAACGAGATCTTCCTGGCCCGTACCGTCGGGGTCGGCGTGCTCTCCGCCGCCGACGCCGCCGCGTTCGGCGCGTCCGGGCCGGTCGCCCGCGCCTCCGGGCTCGACCTCGACCTGCGCCGCGACGAGCCGTACCTGGCCTACGACCAGCTCGACGTGCCGGTGGTGACGAAGACCGCCGGTGACTGTCACGCCCGCTTCGAGGTGCTGCTCGACCAGGTGTACGCCTCGCTCGACCTCGCCGAGCAGTGCCTGGACCGAGTGGACCGGATCAGCGGGCCGGTCAACACGCGGCTGCCGAAGGTGCTGAAGGCGCCGGAGGGGCACACGTACGCCTGGACCGAGAACCCGCTCGGCATCAACGGCTACTACCTGGTGTCCCGGGGCGAGAAGACGCCGTGGCGGATGAAGCTGCGCACCGCCTCGTACGCGAACGTGCAGGCGCTGTCGTCGCTGCTGCCCGGCTGCCTGGTGCCCGACCTGATCGCCATCCTCGGCTCGATGTTCTTCGTGGTGGGCGACATCGACAAGTGATCGGGGGCGGCCGGCGGCGGCGAACGGGCGCGGTCAGCGCCAGCGGTCGGCGGCGGTGTCCCGGTGCGGCCGGCCGTGTCCGCCGTGCTCCGGGCTGCGCCACTCCGGCTCTGCCGGCCGCCATTCCGGCTCGGGCCGACGCCACTGCGGCTCGGTCTGCCGAGTCTCCGGCTGACGCCAGTGGGGCTCGGCCTGGTGCCGCTCCGGTTCCGCTTGGCGCCACTCCGGTTCCGGCTGACGCCACTCGGGTTCGGGCTGACGCCATTCCGGGGGCGGTTGGCGCCACTCCGGCTGGCCGCTGCGCTGCGTCGGCGGCCGCCACTCGTCCGGCACCGGCACCCCGCCGGCCGGCAGCGCCGGGTGGCTCTCCCCGGACCAGCGGTCGTCGGTTCCGTCCGCCGCGCTCGCGTCCGGCCGCCCGGCGCGCACCGATGCCCACCGGTCCTCGACCCGGTACTCGGTGCCGCCGCCGTCGGCGTGCACCGCGGCCCGCCGTTCCCCGAGCCGGACCTCCCGGCCGTCACCGTCGTCGCGGACCGCCGCCCACCGGTTGCCGGCACGCATCTCGGACCACTGGTCGCCGTCGGTGCCCGCCCGGCCTCCCGGGGTGTCCGGTGCGCCCGCCGCCGGCCAGGTGCTCGCCGCCCGGCCGGCCCGGTCGTCACCACCGCCGGGCCACTGCCGCTGCTCCTCCGCCGCCGTCCGGCTCCGGTCGCCCGACCAGCCACCCCCGGAGGTACGCCCGGACCAGCCCGGTTCCCCGGCGGTACGCCCGGACCAGCCCTGTTCGCCGTCGGCGGTCCGGCCGACGCCCGCCCACGGATGTTCGGTGCCCGGACGCCCGGCGTCGGTCCACGAGTGCCCGTCGTCGCCCGACCCGGCGCCCCAGCCCCCCTCGTCCGACCCGGCGCGACGGCCCGGCCGGTCGCCCGGTTCGCGGTGTCCCGCACGCCAGTGGTCGGCCGGGTCCGTGCCCCGGGGCCGGTCCTCGTCTGACCAGCCACCGGGGAATCCGCCGTACCGGGTTCCGGCCGGCTCACCCCCACCGACGATCGTGTGCCGGGTGGTGACGTGCACCGTCTCGGTGTGGTGGACCACGCCCACCGGGCGGGTCTCCGGCCGGGCCACCGGCTCGGACACCCGCGCCGCGCCGTACACCCCGCTCGCGGGCCGCTCCGGACGCACGGTCGCCCGCGCCGGCTCGGCGTCGTGCCGGCCGGTCCGTGCCGGGTCCGCGTCGTAGTGGCCGGCCCGGGGCGGCTCGGCGTCGAAGTGGTCGGCTCGGGGCGGGTCGAGGTCGTAGCGGCCCGCCTGGAGCGGCTCGGCGTCGTAGCGACTCGCTCGGGAGGGCTCGGCGTCGTAGCGGCCGGTCCGGGGCGGATCGATGTCGTGACGGCCCGCCCGGGACACCTCGGAGTCGTAGCCGCCCGCGCGGGGCAGGTCGGCGTCGTGGTCGGTTCCGTAGCGGCCGCCGGAGTACGCGGCCCGGGCCGGTTCGTCCTCGTCCCGGCCGGCCGGGTGCGCCCGTCCCGCAGCGGCCGTGCCGGTGACCGGCACCCGGGCCGCACCGCTCGGGCGCTCCGGCGCCGAGGCAGCGGACGCGGGGGCGGAGGC
>NZ_JBXUOV010000292.1:0-4216 GCF_057196585.1 Micromonospora sp. ATLC20 | reverse complement strand
GCCCGGCGCTGTGGGCCGCCGGTCAGCCGCCGGCCGGCCCGGTGGCGCTCGCGTGGGCGGAGGCACCCGCCGGGCGGGCCCGTCTCGACGAGGCGCACCTGCCCGGATGCAGGGCGGTACCGGACCGGGACGCGGTCCGGCTGCACGGCCGCAAGGAACGCGTCGTCGACGGCCTGGCCGCCACCTCGGCGGTGGTGGTCGCCCGAGGGCCCGACGGCCCCGGCCTGTACCTCGCCGACCTCGCGGCGACCCGTCGCGTCCCGCTGCCGGCGCCGTGGGACGCCACCCGCGCCGAGTGCCTGGTGGACCTCGCCGGCGCGCCGGCGGAGGATCTGTGGCTGGACGCCCGCCGGGTACTGGCCGACACCCGGCGGCTGGCGCTGGCGCTGTTCGCCTGCGAGGCGGTGGGAATCGCCCGCCGGGCCCACGAGATCGCCGTCGCCCACGCCCGCGACCGGGTGCAGTTCGGCCGCCCGATCGGCGCCAACCAGGCGGTGTCGCACCCGCTCGCCCAGGCGTACGCCCGGATCGAGACGGCGCGGTCGCTCGCCTACCGCGCCGCCTGGTGCGTCGCCGAGCGGGAGCCCGGCGCGGAGCCGGAGGTCGTCGCGGCGGCCCTGGCCGCGCGGGAGGCGGCGCTCACCGCCAGCGAGGCCGCGATCCAGACGCTCGGCGCGGCCGGGTTCACCTGGGCGCATCCGGCCCATCGCTGGTACCGCCGGGCGCTGTGGCACCAGGACTTCGCCGGTACGGCGTCGGATCTGCGGGCCGAGCTGGCCGCGATGGTCCTCGCCGCGGCCTGACGCCCCGCCTCAGCTGTCGGTGGCCGCCGAGTGCTTGCGGCGCAACCGGGTGATCCAGCCCTGCGCGGTGTGCGCGGGGACTCCGAAGTGCCCGGCCACCCCGGCGATCGTGCCGGTCTGCCGGTAGACGGCCTCCAGCTCGTCGTCCTGCGGGGCCCGCCGGTACGCCCGCCCGGCCTGGATCCGGGCGGTCGCGGCCGGCTTGCGGCTCAGCCCGCCCTTGCGGGACCGGCCGGTCGCCGGGCTCGCCGGTTCGGCGCGCGCCGGCTCGGCCGCACCGGTGCTGACCCGGGGGAGCGCGCCACCGGTCACCGAGACGCCCGGCCGGTCCCCGGCGGCACCCGGGATGAACGCGGACAGCAGCAGCTCGAGATTGACGTACGGAAGCTCGCCGCCGCGCATCTCCGCGCCCTCGACCGGCTGGATCACGACCTCCTTGACCGTCGGACGGCCGTCCTCGAGTTCGAGGCGGACCCGCGTCTGCACCGCCGGACTGGCGAAGCTGTCGTCGACGACGGGGACGATGGTGACGATGTATTCGTTCATGTCATGCCTTCTTCGGGCACCTGCGGTCCAGAGTTTCTGGTCCCGCGGTGGCGCGGCCCGGGCGTCGGAGGTAGGGTGCGCTGCTTGCGTCGAAGCACGGTTGACACATCGTAGCGGAACAGAAGACGCAATACACCAAGCGGTGAACGCGGAATCGCCGGAGCCCAGCACAGAGACTCAATACTCGTCGGTGCCGGGGTCCATCATCGAGGCGATGAGCGCGGAGCGTGACGACACACCGACCTTGCGGAAGATGCGGGTCAGGTGCGCCTCGACGGTCTTGACCGTGACGTAGAGCCGCTCCGCCGCCTCGCTGTTGCTCATGCCGGTCGCGATGAGCTGGACGATCTCCCGCTCCCGGCGGGTCAGCGTCGGCATGTCGGCAGGTGGCCCGGCGGTCCGCCGGCCGGCGCGACCGGCCCGGCCCAGCAACCGGCTCTGCGCGCTGATCGAGGCCCGGTGCAGGATCCGGGCGCCGCACGTCTCGGCGATGCGCCGCACCTGGGCCAGGCTCGCCTCGGCGGCCTGCCAGTCGTGCAGCCCGTCCAGCGCCTTGGCGTGCACCAGACGCGCGGCGGCCTCCTCCAGCGGCCAGCCGAGCTGGGCGAACGCCTCGGCGGCGCCGGCCGCACCGGCCGCCGCGGCGGGCAGGTCGGTGGCCATCGCGATCCGCGCCCGGGCCAGCGCCACGTGCGCCTGCTGCCCCGGCAGGTCACACGCGCCGGCGTGCCGTTCGGCCTGCTGCACCCAGCGCCGGGCCTCCTCGACGTCGCCCCGCCGCCGGGCCGCGCCGGACAGCGTCGCGGCCCAGTAGGGGCGGTGGCACACGTCCACCGCGCGCAGCGTGGTCCCGCCGCAGGCCCGGATCAGCAACGTCAGCGTGTTGGCGCGGTCGGCGCACTCGTCGCGCATCTGCGCGTGGATGCGCTGGACGACCGAGCCGAACCAGTCGTCGGCCGAGCTGCGCACGACCGGCTCGGCCAGGCGCAGCGCCGCGGCCGGCCCGTCCTGCCAGTACACGACGGCGGTACGCATGATGCGGGCGAACCGGTGCATGGTGTCCAGCTCGAGCCGGTCGGCGTACCGCTCGGCCTCGACGGCGTCCGCGCGCGCCTGGTCCAGCAGGCCGAGCTGGCGGGCGGCGCAGGACCGCCCGCTGCGCAGATACGGCACCAGCACATCGTTGCGGGCGGTGGTGGCGATGCGCAGCGCCCGGTCGAAGTGCCGGATCGCGCGCGTCTCCCGGCCCTGGAGCAGTTCCACCCAGCCGAGCAGCGCCAGCACGTCCAGGTGTGTGCTCAGCTCGGCGTCGGTCGAGGCGTCGGCGGCCGCCGTGGCGTCGGCCACTGTCGCCGTCACGTCCACTGTGCTCGGCACGTAGCAGGCGGCGAACGCCGAGACCACCCCGAACCACGCCGCCTCCACCGGGCGGCCGGCCGCCCCGCCGGTCCGCCGGGCCAGCGCGGCGTAGCGGGCCGCCTCCCGCTCACCGGCCAGCGCCCCGCAGATCGCCAGTTCCGCGGCGACGGCGGCGGTCAGCCGTCCGGGCAGCGGCGCGGTGTGCGGCTCCGGCATCAGGTCACGCAGCAGCGTGTACCCGAGGCGGCTCTGCCCGCGCAGCCGTTCCACCCGGGCCTGGGCCAGGACCGCCTCCGCCCGCACGTCCCCGTCCGACCGGGCCGCGACGTCCTGGAGCACGCCCCGCCCGTCGGCCACCCGGCCGGCGCGCACCAGCGCGTCGGCCAGGTGCAGCCCTTCGGCCGGGGGCAGCCCGGAGCGCGCCGACGCCGACGGGGCCAGACGCGCGGCCACCGACAGCCAGCGCACGGTGTCCGCCGCCGGCACGAACGGATGACCGGCGGCGGAGAGCAGCGTACGGGCGGCGTCCGTGTCACCCGGGCGGGCCGATCGGGCCAGGTGGTCGGCGTAGGCGGGCGCGGGATGGCCCAGTTCGCGCAGCACCCGGGCGGCGGTGGCGTGCAGCGTGCGGCGGCGTCCCGGCGGCACCTGCCGGTAGACCGCGGCGCACAGCACCGGGTGCCGGAACCGCAGCGCCGGCTCCTCGTGCAGGTCGGCGCGCAGCACCTCGCGGGCGACGAGCCGGTCGGTCAGGTCCTGGCAGTCCTGCGGGTCCAGCTCGCACATGGCGGCGATCAGCGTCGGGTCGAATGTCACTCCGAGCACCGCGGCGGCCTCGGCCACGGCCCGTTCCGGCGGCGGCAGCGCCAGTTCCGGCGCGAGCACCCGCACCACCTCGGGCGGCAGCGCCTCGGCCAGGTCGACCGGCTGGTGCCGGCTCGGGTCCAGGCAGTCGTCGTCGAGGTGCCGGTACGCCTGGCTGTACAGCGGGTTGCCCCCGCCCAGCGCGTGGATGCGCTCCGCGCGGTGGCACGGCTGGGCCAGCATCCGCCCGACCTCGACCACCGACAGCGGCGGCACCTCCAGGCGTTCGTGCCGTCCGCTGGTCACCGCCAGGGCCGCGGCGAGCGGGGCGGACATCCGGGCCAGCCGGTACGCCAGCACGAGGACCAGCCCGGCCGGCGGATTACGGACCAGCTCGCCGATCAGCTCCAGTGAGGACGCGTCGGCCAGGTGCGCGTCGTCGACCAGCAGCATCGGGCCGCCCTGCCGGCTGTGCCCGGCGGCGAGCGCCGCGAGCAGCCGTGACCTCGGGTCACGCCGGCCGGTGCCGCGCGCGCCGTCGTGGGAGCGCCAGAGCGGGGCGAGCATCGCGTACGTCGCGGGGGCGCGCCCGACCGCGGACAGCACGCTCAGTCCGGCGGCGCGGGCGAGGCGCCCGCAGCGTTCGAGCAGCGCCGTCTTCCCGATCCCCGGCGCGCCGGGCAGCTCCAGGACGGTGGACGTGC
>NZ_JBXUOV010000291.1:0-4223 GCF_057196585.1 Micromonospora sp. ATLC20 | reverse complement strand
CCTCGGCGGCCGACGGCGCGGGCGGGCCCGCCACGGCGACGGGCACCGGCTCCGGGACGGGCGCCGGCACCGACGGTGCGGGAGGCAGTCCGGCGGCGTGACCCGTCGTGTGCCGGTACGTCCCGGCCTCGATCCCGCGTGCCGAGAGCCCCGGGCGTCCCGGCGCCACGAGCGAGGACGGCTGCACCGCCGCGCGCTTGCGGGTCGCCGGATCCAGCCGCGCGGCCAGGTCACCGGCCAGTTCCCGGTGGCGGTCCGCCGCGGCCGGCGCCGGGTCGTCCACGACGAGCCGGACACGGTTCGGGTCCATCGGTACCGCGCGGATCCGGTCGGCGTGCCGGGGTGGCTCCGGGCCGCGCAGCCAGAGGCCGGACGGGATCACCTCGACCACCGCGTCGTGGGCGTACCGGTAGACGCGCGGGCCGACCGGCTCGCCGAGTTCCGGCGGCGCACGGTGGCGCAGGATGCGCGGCGTCACCGCCTTCGCCCCGAGGGTCTCCCGGGGCCGGTAGGCCAGTTCCTCGGCGAAGACCTGCCAGCCGGGCCGCCCGTCGGCGTCGACTGTGAACAGGGCCGGGCCGTCCGGGCGGCCGCTCGGCACGCCGGTGAAGACCCGCACCGGGCAGCGCAGCAGGTCGGCCAGCGCCTGCCCGAACGGCTCACCGTCGGGCAGCGCGACCGGGCCGTACTGGACGAACCGGGCGTGCTCGCGCCCCTCGGGCGCCAGGCCGCGCCAGAACCGGGCGATGTCGTCCAGGCGCAGCGGCGCCGTCCCGGGGCAGCCGACCAGGACCGGCATGGCGTCCGGCAGGCACGGCATCGTCGAGGTGAGGTGGCTTCCGTGTACGGCCACGGCGGCCTCGTCGCGGTTCTCCCGGAGCCAGACGCCGCCGGGCAGCGGCTCGGCGGCGCAGGTCGAACTGATCGTCAGGTGGTCGACGGCGGCGCCGTCCCAGGCCGGTACGGGATAGCGCTTCGACTGCCAGACCGGCGTGTGGCCGCGCCGGTAGCAGACCCAGCCGCCGAGATCCGTCGCGTGCACGAACAGCAGTCCCGCCGCGCCCGGGATCATCCGTCCGAACGGGGCGATCACCGGCCGGCCAAGCCGGTCGGAGAGCCACTGGCCGGCGAGCGCCCCGGTCTCCGGGCGGGCGCCGCACACCACCAGCCGGATGCCCCGGCGCAGGCGCTGCCGGCGCAGCTCGGTCGCGACCGTGTCCCAGATGTCGAACGGCAGCTCGTGTTGCAGGTCCAGGATCACGATGTCGTTGTCGGGATCACGGTCCACCGACAGCGCGACCGTACGGGCCTCCGTGCTGATCCGCTCGCTGGCGTGCAGCACCAGGGCGTTGCCGACGGTGTGGCGCGTGATCACCTCAGATCATGCCGGAGCGCAGGGCGTAGGCCACCGCGTGCGAGCGGTTGCGCAGCTTCAGCCGGTGGTTGAGGCCGTAGATGACGTTCTTCACCGTGCGTTCGGAGTAGCGCAGCTCGTCGGCGATCTCGTTGGTGTCGAAGCCCTCGGCCATCAGCCGCAGCACGTCGATCTCGCGCGCGGTCAGGCCGGAGGCGTTGAGCCCGTTGGGGTTGAGCACGTCGCGCTGGAGCCGTTCGATGTGCTTGAGCAGTTCGCCCACCAGGTTCGGGGGCAGCACGCCGCCGCCGGAGGCGGCCGCCCGGACGCTGTGCACGAGGCGTTCGGCGGTGACCGCCGCGCGTGGCAGGACGGCCACGACCCGGCACTCCACGGCGGTGAGGAGTTCCTGTTCGCTGACCTCGGTGGTGATCAGGACGACCGGGGCGCCGATCTCGGTCGCCGCGAGGCGCAGCATCGCGATCACGTCGGTGGTGAGCCGCTCGGCGGCGACGACGAGGACCTGCGCCCGCGTCCGGTCCGCGCTGTCCAGCAGCGTGATGTCGGAGCGCGACCGGAGGTGGGCGGTCAGGCCGGTGTGGGTCAGCGGGTCGGGCGCGTGCACAAAGACGGCAACTTGCTCCACAGCCATCTCCATCACTGTCAGTAGGGGCTGACAGTCTCATGGAGGGTCCTTCAGGAAATCTCCACACTCTCTTTCCCGAGGGCGCGGAGCCGTGAAGATCTGCCCATAGCCGCTGGTCAGACTTTTTTCAGTCAGTGAAGATTGATTTCGACGGGGCCCATCTTCTCCGTCGCGAGCTTCCCGGCGTTCGCGGCTGCGGTCTGGATCGCCTCCATGATCGCCGCCTGCAACGACGCTGCGTCACGCTGCTCGTACACCCTCGGGTCGACCCGGACGGCCTGGACCTTGCCGAGACCGCTGGCCATGACCACCACAGTGGCGTCCTGCGAGCGGCCGGTGACGATCGCCCGCTCCAGCTCCGCCTGCGCGTTGCGCATCTGGTCCTCCAGGCGCTGAGCGTTCTCCATGAACTCCTGGAACGAGGGGGGAACGGGCTTGGACTCGGGCTGCATGCCGGGCCTTTCTGTGTGGGACGGTCGTGGTGGTCAGCCGACGGCGGCCAGGCCGCCGAGCCGCTCGCCGGCCGCCGGGCCGGGCGCGGCCAGGTCGGCGAGCGCGAGGGTACGGGAGCCGGTGCGCCGGGTCAGCCCGAGCGAGAACTGGTGGGCGGCGTGGACGGTGCGCTCGGGCAGCCGGCCGGCGAGCTGCGTCAGCGCGGCCCGGACGTCGTCGGGCACCTCGTGGCCCCGCCGCACCAGGTGCCGCAGCACGATCGCGGCCAGCTCGTCGGTGCTGAACTCGGGTACCGACCACTGCTGGCCGAACACCTCGTTCACCGCCGGCACCGCGGCCCGTAGGCTCGCCAGGGCCGCCTCCTCGCCGGTCAGCACCACCACCGGATCACCGAGCCGGGAGCGCATCCGGTCCACCAGCGCCTCGGCGATCTCCGGCGCGACGCCGGAGGCGTCGTCGACGTAGTCGAGCTGGAGCACGCCACCGGCCGCGTCGTCGAGGACCGCGTCCACCAGGCTGCCGGCCTGGCCGGGCCACTGCGGCGCCAGTTCCCGGCTCGTGCTCACCCGCACGAGCTGGCCGACCGGCACCAGGCCCAGCTCCGACAGGCATGCCGCGTAGAGCCGGGCGTACTCGCTGCGGCCGCTGCCGGCCCGGCCGCCGAGCAGCACGTTGCCGGTGCGGCCGGGGCCGCGTCGGCGGTTGCGTCCCTCGCAGAGCTGCAACAGCGTCTGCCCGGCCGCCTCCTTGACCCGCTGCCCGCCGACCAGGCCGCAGATCCGCTTCCAGCTGCGGGCCGCGTTTATCGCACCGGTCGGGTCGGTCGCCGCGTCGGGCTGCTCGCCCTGCTCGACCGGCAGGTCCTCCAGCAGCGCCAGCTCGGGTTCGACGTCGGCGGCGGTGAGCCGGTTGAGCTCGTTGTCCTTCGTGGGCGGCGTGGTCGCCAGGCGCGACGCCTGGTTGTTGATCAGCGCCTCGAACAGCTTGCGGGCCACCCGGCCGTTGCCGAACGTGGCGTTCTTCGGCACCCGGGTGAAGTACGCGGTGAGCGCCTCCACCGCGTCGTCGGTCAGCTCGTAGTAGTGCTTGCTGACCAGGTTCGAGGTGATGGTGACGAGTTCCTCGACGGAGTAGTTGGGGAACTCGATGGTGCGGGTGAACCGCGACGCCATGCCGGGGTTGGAGGCGAGGAACTGCTCCATCAGCTCGGAGTAGCCCGCGACGATCACCACCAGCTCGTCGCGGTGGTCCTCCATCATCTTCATCAGCGCGTCGATGGCCTCCTGGCCGAAGTCCGGCCCGGAGCCGCCCGAGCCGCTGGACAGCGTGTACGCCTCGTCGATGAAGAGCACGCCGCCGAGCGCCTTGGTGACCAGCTCGGTCGTCTTGATCGCGGTGGAGCCGATGTACTGGCCCACCAGGTCGGCCCGCGCCGCCTCCACCATGTGGCCCTTGGACAGGATGCCCAGCTCCTTGAGCACCGAGCCGTACAGGCGGGCCACTGTGGTCTTACCGGTGCCGGGCGGCCCGGCGAAGACCAGGTGCCGGCTCATCGGCGGCATCGGCAGGCCCATCTGGAGCCGGACCTGCGACATCTTGATCAGGTTGATCAGCGCGGTGACCTCCTGCTTCACCCCGCGCAGGCCGATCAGCCCGTTCAGCTCGCGAAGCGGCTCGCTCAGCTCGTCCGCGCCGTCCTCCGCCGTACCCCCGTCGTCGGCGACCGGGGCCGGCGCGGCGGCCGGCGGGCCGGCGGGCGCCGGGGTGGCC
>NZ_JBXUOV010000290.1:0-4228 GCF_057196585.1 Micromonospora sp. ATLC20 | reverse complement strand
CCGCCGCGGCGACCGCCGGCCTGGGGGCCGGCTTCGCGGCGGCCGGTCTCGCGGGTCGGCAGCGCGGGACGACGTTGCCCTGCGGATGCTTCGGTCGGCCAGAGGGCCGTCCGCTGGGTGTGCGGAACGTCCTGATCGGGCTCGCGCTCGTGGGCTTCGGCACCGCGCTCCTGCTCACCTCGCCGGCGGCTCTCCCGGCCGACCGGATGGCCGTCGTGGCCGCGAGTCTCGTCGCGGGCATGGCCCTGCTGTTGTGGCGCGGCATGGTCGTCGACCTGGTCCGGCCCCCGACGCGCCCGGCCGGCGCGGAGCTGTCTAAGGAGATCGCTGGATGAGTTACCTCTTCGGGTTCGGGTTGCTGGTGGTCGCGGGCGCCGTGGTGGTGCTCTTCGCGATGCTGGGCGAGCTGTACGCGCGCTCCGGCGGCATGGAGGGCGCGGGCGCGCCCGGCGGCGGCAGCGGCACCGTCCGGTTGCTCGACGGAGCCCGCGTCGGGTCGCGGCCGAAGCGCTGGCCCGCCGGTCTGGCGGAGGTCGCCACCGCGGACCTGCGGGTGGTGCTGGTGTTCAGCACCTCCTGCAACAGCTGCGAGAAGGCGGCCGGCGAGGTCGGCGACCTGGCCGACACGCGTGACTTCGCGCTCCTGATCTCGACGATCGACCAGGAGCGCGGCGAGCTCTTCATGACCCGACACGAACTGGCGGTACTCCCGCACCACATCGACGTGGGTGGCGAATGGGTGGCGGAAGAACTGGGCGTGATGACCAGCCCGTCGGCGCTGGTCTTCCGGCACGGGCGCCTGGTTTCGGCATTGTTGTTCACCGATCTGGCGGCGCTCAGCGCCGCCGTCTTCCCGGTCAAGGAGGCTGTTGGGAATGAATGAGGAGAAAATGACGGCGACAGGCCGTCGCGGGGGTAGCCGGCGAGGCTTCCTCGCAAAGATCGGCGTCGCCGGCCTGGTGGCGTCGGGGGCGGTCTTCGCCCGCTCGACGCCGGCGATGGCGGGCAACTACCAGTGCTGCAACCTCGTCTACGTCCCACCGAACATCTCGTACTCGACGTGCAGTTCGGCCACCTACAAGTACATCTGGTACTGCTCGGTCAACGCCTACCTGCACTGCAACTGCTGCGAGAAGAAGACCAGCTCGGGCAGCATCACCGGATCCGGCGCCCACTGCCAGTACAACTGAGCCCGCCGATGGTCGTCTGGCTGGTCGTCGGCATCGCGGGAGCGGTGCTGCAGATTCTCAGTCCTTGAGGCCTCTCCATGGCTGGGGTCGCCAGCCCTATGTTGAGGCGGAACGTATCTGAAGGACTTCGATTCCTGGCGGGCCTCGCGGTCGGCGGACTCGTCGCCGGAATGGTTCTCGCCGTGCCGGTCTACCTGATCGGATCGGCGGTCGGGGAACTGGCCCCCGAGACATGGCGGGTCGTGGCCCTCGTCGCACTCGCGGTGCTGTTCGGCGTCCTGGATCTGCTCGATCGGACGCCGCACATCTGGCGACAGGTGCCGCAGCGACTGGTCCGGACCCTGCCGGCCGGCACGCTCGGGGTGGTCTGGGGAATCGACCTGGGTCTGCTCTTCACCACGCAGAAGACCACGTCGCTGATCTGGTTGGCCACGGCGGGCGTCGTGCTTGTCGCACCCGGATCCGCGCCGTTGGTGCTGGTTGTCACGGCCCTCACCGTGACCCTCCTGGTCACTCTCTGGAGCCTGACCAGGAAGGCCGCCGAGATCGAGGAAAGGAGTGACCGGCTATGGGTGAGTCGGGTTCGACGGGTCTCCGGAACGGCGATGCTGCTGCTGGCGGCAGCCCTCGCCGTGACCGTCGTTTCCCCGTGACCCCCACTCTGGAACCCGACACGACCCAGGGGCAGGTGGTGATCACCAGGTTCCACTGCGGTGATCTGGTGCGCGTGCTGGTCGTCCTGCTGCTGCATCTGCGGGTGAAGCGGGACGTCCGTCGCCATGCCGAGGGCTTCCTCGGCATCAGGCTGCTCGTGCGGTGGCGGGAGCGGACGGTGTGGAGCATCTCGCTCTGGCGGGATCTCGACAGCGTCTACTCGATGGGCGGGGTGTCCAGGCACGTCGCCGCGTCGAGGGTGCCCGCGAAGCTCGGCGTCACCACCAGTTGCGACATCTTCTGCCACGTCGGTGAGTGGACCCGGGTCATGTTCGGCGGCGGCAGGTGTCCGTCCCGGCCCGGCGGACGCTCCGGAGATTGATGTCCAAACACATGTGAACAACAGGTTCTGCTAATCGGGAGGAGTCCCAGAATGCCTTTGCCAACCGACCGCGGCGTCGTGGTCATCGACGTCGAGGACGACGGTACGAGCACCGTGCGCATCTGTGCGGAGGTCGTGAACGGCGCACCCGTCGACGTCTTCGCGGAACACCACGGCGCCGTGCACGTCCGTGTGCACAACGACGTCCCGATGTTCACCCAGGGGCGGCGTAGCGTCTCCAAGCGGATCGCCGAGGTCTACGACGACAACGGCACGATCAACGTCGGCCGGGTCCGCGGCGCGGCCTGATCCGTTAGTCGGCGCGGGGGACGGGCCGGTCGTGCCGGCGGCCGGTCCTCCGCGCGTTTCCCGTTCTCGTGTTCCCCGTCCCGCCAGACGGGCGGACAGCGGGGCGGCCCGCGCGTCCGTCACCGGGTGGACAGCGGAGCGACCTGCGCGTCCGTCAACGTCAACAGGTCGGTCGGGGCCAGCTCGACCTGGAGCCCGCGCCGGCCCGCCGAGACGTAGACGGTGGGATGGGCGAGCGCCGACGAGTCCAGCACCGTGGGCAGCCGCCGGCGCTGGCCGAGCGGGCTGATCCCGCCGCGCACGTAGCCGGTGGCCCGCTCGGCCACCGCCCGGTCGGCCATGGCCGACCGCTTACCGCCGACGGCCGCGGCGAGGGCCTTGAGGTCCAGTTCGCCGGTGACCGGCACGACCGCCACGGTCAGCGCGCCGTCGACCTCGGCGACCAGCGACTTGAACACCCGCTCCGGCGGCACTCCCAGAGCCGCCGCGACCAGCGCGCCGTAGTTCGGCGCGTCCGGGGAGACGTCGTACGGATGGGTGCTGTGCGCGATCCTCCGCTTCACCAGCAGCGCCGTCGCCGGAGTGCCCTGTCCCGCCATGACCGTCACGCTAACCGGGCGCGGCGCGGGTGGGCGAGTTGAAAACACCCGCGCCCCGAGGCGCGGGACGACCGGCGCGTCGGGTGCGGGCAGGGCCGCACCACCTCGTCGGACGGCAGCCCGGCCGGTCGGCGCCAGCCCGACGGGCCGGTCGGCGCCTACCCGCCGGGCCGGCAGACCAGCACCGTCGGCGCGCCGGCCACGCGGGTCAGCACCAGGCCGGCCGCCTCGTCGCCGGCCAGCCTCAGGTCACGGCGCAGCTTCTCCGGCTCCAGCGCCGACCCGCGCTTGCGGATCTCCACCCGGCCGACGCGGCGTTCGCGCAGCAGGGCACGCAGCCGCTTCAGCGAGAACGGCAGCACGTCGGTGATCTCCAGGCAGCGGGCGAACGGGGTGGGCCGGGCCTCGTCGGCGTACAGGTAGGCGATCGACGGATCGGCGAGCGTGGCGTCGAGGTCGGTGGCCAGCTCGGCGACCAGGTGCGCGCGTACCACCGCCGGATCCGGGTCGTAGAGGAAGCGCCGGACCGGTCCCACCGGCGCCTCCTGTGCGCCCGTGCCGGTGAGGTGATAGGAAGGGACCCTTTTACTACCGGAGGCGTTAAGAAGGGGCCCTTCCTTCTCGCGCAGCACTGTGGCGCGGCGCGGGACCTCGGCCAGGTCACCGCACCAGAGCGCCGCCTCGACCAGGTCGCCGTCCACGCTCACCCACTCCGCCTCGGCGCCGCCCGGGATCAGCGCGTGGTCCAGCCCGGGTGCCACCTTCACCGCGGTCCGCGGCACCCGCGCGGCCAGGCCGGTGACGAAGTCCCACGGCGGGGAGTAGGCGTTCGGGTCGAAGACGCGCCGCCCGGTGCCGGCCCGCCGCCGCGCCGGATCGCAGAACACCGCGTCGACCCCGCTCACGTCGAACGCCGTGGCGTCACCGCAGGAGACGGTCACCAGGTCGGCGAGCCCGGCCGCCTCGGCGTTGGCGGCGGCCATCTCGGCGGTCAGCGGGTCGGCCTCCACCGCGTACACCCGGATGCCGGCGCGGGCCGCGGCGAGCGCGTCGGCCCCCAGCCCGCACCCCAGGTCGGCCAGCGTGGTCACGCC
>NZ_JBXUOV010000289.1:0-4332 GCF_057196585.1 Micromonospora sp. ATLC20 | reverse complement strand
CCGCGCGCCCCGGCGCGACCGGCCGCCGCCCAGGTCCTCCTCGACCTCGGCGGACAGGCCGGCCCGGGTGCGCTCGGCGGTCGGCAGCGTGCCGCTGACGTCCGTCGGGATGTCCAGGTCCGTGTAGAGGTGCGCGGAGGTGTGGTACGTCTCCGGCGGCTCGGGCATGTCCAGCCCGAGCGTCTTGTCGATGATCCGCCAGCGGGGCATGTCGTCCCAGTCGACGAACGTCACAGCGGAACCCGTGGCCCCGGCCCGGCCGGTACGGCCGATGCGGTGGGTGTAGGTGTCCTGGTCCTCGGGGCAGTCGTAGTTGATCACGTGGGTGACGCCCGTGACGTCGATGCCCCGGGCGGCCACGTCGGTGGCGACCAGCGTGTCGATCTTGCCGGCCCGGAACGCCCGCAGCGCCCGCTCACGCGCGCCCTGGCCGAGGTCACCGTGCACGGCGGCGACGGCGAACCCGCGGAAGTCGAGGTCCTCGGCGACCCGGTCGGCGGCCCGCTTGGTACGGGTGAAGATCATGGTCAGCCCGCGGCCCTCGGCCTGGAGGATGCGCGCCACGATCTCGACCTTGTTCAGCGAGTGCGTGCGGTACGCGAGCTGCTTGGTCTGCGGCGACGGACCGGTCTCGGCGGTGTGCCCGGCGTGGATGGTCACCGGCCGGCGCAGGAAGCGCCGGGACAGCGTGACGATCGGGTCCGGCATGGTGGCCGAGAACAGCATGGTCTGCCGGTCCTCCGGCAGCATCGCCAGGATCTTCTCGACGTCGTCCAGGAAGCCCAGGTCGAGCATGCGGTCGGCCTCGTCGAGGACGAGCGCGCGGACCCGGTCGAGCCGCAGGTGCTTCTGCTTCTGCAGGTCCAGCAGGCGGCCCGGGGTGCCGACCAGGATCTCGACGCCCTTGCGCAGCGCCTCGATCTGCGGCTCGTACGCCACGCCGCCGTAGATCGGCAGCACCCGGACACCCCGGGTACGGCCGGCGGCGTCGAGGTCCTTGGCGACCTGGATGCCCAGCTCACGGGTCGGTACGACGACGAGTGCCTGGGGCACGCCGTCGCTGCCCTCGGACGGGGCGAACACCCGCTCCAGCAGCGGGATGCCGAAGCCGAGCGTCTTGCCGGTGCCGGTCGGCGCCTGCCCGATCAGGTCGACGCCGCGCAGCGCGATCGGCAGCGCGTACTCCTGGATGGCGAAGGCGCGGGTGATGCCGGCGGCGGCCAGCGCCTCGACGGTCTCCTGCCGCGCGCCGAGCGCGGCGAACGTGGGTGCCTCCGGGGGGACCGGGGCGGTGGGGGCCAGTGGCTGGCCGGAAATCTGCTCGCTCATATGGATTTGGGGGTGCCCTCTCGTGGTGCGCCCCTCAAGTCCTCAGGGCGCGATCGGTATGGCGCGGGCCACGCGGTCAGGGGCGAATTCGCCGAGCCGGACCGGGCCGCACGCGCGTCGGGGACCGGCGTTGATCAGCAAGTGACCGATTCGGTGCCCACGGCAACTGTCTCATCGTACCTGAACGGTCCCTGAGTCGTCCCGATTCCCAGGTGGTGGCCGTGCGTGCGGGGCGGATTGTTGTGACTTGAGTCACATCGGTGGCGCCGGTAGCCTGCGTTCGTGGCCGCCCCCGACCCCGCCGCCGTCGACCTGTTCGGGCTCGTCGCGTACGGCGAACTGCTCGCCTTCGACCGCTTCGCCGCCGACGCGCGCCTCGCACCCGACCTGCGCCGCCGCGCCGCGCTCAGCGAGATGGCCGCCACCGAGATCGCGCACTACAGGTGGCTCACCGACCGGCTCGCCGCCTGCGGCGTCACCCCGGAGGAGGCGATGGCCCCCTACGTCGAGGCGCTGCGGGCGTACCACGACTCGACCGAGCCGCGGGACTGGGCGGAGGCGGTGACGAAGGCGTACGTGGGCGACGCGATCACCGACGACTTCCTGCGCGGGATCGCCGACGGCCTGGCCGGGCCGGACCGGACGCTGCTGCTGGACGTGCTGCACGACTCCCGGTACGCCGAGTTCGCCGCGGCCGAGATCCGGGCCGCGATCGAGGCCGATCCCCGGGCGGCCGGACGGCTGTCGATGTGGGCGCGGCGGCTGCTCGGTGAGGCGCTGTCCCAGGCGGGCCGGGTGGCCGCCGCCGACCGGGGCGCGCTCGTCGCGTTGATCGGACGGACCGGCGGGGACGTGCCGGGGCTGCTGCACCGGCTGACCGAGGCGCACGCCGCGCGGATGACAGCAGTCGGCTTGAACAACTGAGCCGCCGTGGCGGGGAGGCCCGCCACGGCGGCCGGTGCCGCGGGAATCAGCGAACGGTGAACCCGACCGCGCGGGGCGACGCCTCGGCGATCTCGACGTAGGCGACCTTGCCGACCGGAACGATCACGCGCCGGCCCTTCTCGTCGGTCAGGGAGAGCGTGCCCTCGCTCTTGGCGAAGGCGTCGGTCACGATCTGCTCGATCTCGGCCGGCGACTGCGCGCTCTCCAGGACCAGCTCCCGCGGCGCGTACTGCACGCCGATCTTGACCTCCACTGTGCCTCCTCAACTGGGGCGAAAAAGCCACCGTGGGAAGGCTATCCGATCCGGTGGCCCGATGTTCAGGCTGACTCACCTTGCAGCGGGAAGCTGGCGATGCCCCGCCAGGACAGGGCCGCGACCAGCGCCTCGGCCTCCGCCTTGGGCACCTGGCGGCCGCCGGCGAGCCAGAACTGGGCGGCCGTCTCGGCGGCGCCGACCAGGCCCGAGGCGAGCAGTTCGGCGTGCGAGCGGCTGACCCCGGTGTCCGAGATGATCGTGTCGGTGATCGCGGCGATGCAGCCCTGCTCGACCCGCTCCACCCGCTGCCGCACCGCCGGGTCGTTGCGCAGGTCCGACTCGAACACCAGCCGGAACGCCTCGCTCTCGTGGTCGACGAAGTCGAAGTACGCGCGCACCGCGGCGCCGACGCGCTCCTTGTTGTCGTTGGTGCCGCTCATCGCGTCCTGCACATTTGCCACTATCGCGTCACAGTGCGTGTCCAGCAGCGCGAGATAGAGCTCCATCTTCCCGGGGAAGTGCTGGTAGAGCACCGGCTTGGAGACACCGGCCCGCTCGGCGATGTCGTCCATCGCGGCGGCGTGGTAGCCCTGCGCGACGAACACCTCCTGAGCGGCGGCGAGCAGCTGCTTACGGCGCGCCGAGCGGGGCAGGCGGGTGGGCCGACCGGCGGTCTGTGCACCGTTCCCCACTGCGGTCATCGGATCCTCCGAGTATCTGCGTACGAGCCGGCACGTATCACCCGAACCGGTCCGGGTTCGTGAACCCGTCGCGGAATTGGCCCGCCGCTGTAACTTATCGCCACTGTCACCACACGGTAGCCTCAGCGGGGGCGACCAAGGAGCGCGCGGTGAGTGAAACAGGGCAACCCGGAGCCGCCACCCCGGGAGAGCACGGCGACGGGACGGGCCAGCAGGACGAACCGGCCCGTACCGGCGGCGGTTGGGCGCCCCCGCCGAACGGCTGGTCCCGCGGTGCTCCGGCGCCCGGCGGCTGGCCCTACGGCGACCTCGGCGGCTGGGCCGCCTCCTCGCCCCGGCACGGCGACCTGCCGGCCCCGCTGCCCGGCCACTCCGCGCCGGAACCGGGCCGCGTCAACGGCCGTCACGTCAACGGCGTGCACCACGCCGGGGAGGAGTCGCCAGTGACCCGCCAGGCGCCGGTCAGTGCCCCGCCCGCGGACGAGCCGCCCCGGCCAACCGACGGCGAACGGCTGGCCGTGCCGGCCCCGCGCCCGGCGCCGACGATCGAGCAGCCGACCGACCCGGGGGAGACCGCCGGTTCCCGGCACGCCGCCGACGACCCGGCCGCCCGGGCCCCGCGCTGGGCCGAGAGCGGGCCGACCTCCGCGCCACCGGCGCTCCAGGTCCCGCCGGTCGGCGCCGCCGCCTCCGGGTTCGAGGTGCCGCCGGGCTTCCACGCGCCCAACACCGAATCCGCCCCGTCGCTGTCCCGGGGCTGGGCCGACCGGCCGGTCACCCCGCCACCGGCCGCGAACCGGACGGAGCACGCACCGGGCGAGGTGCACCCGCCCGAGGGCCGGGCGACCGGCGCCGAGCCGCGGGCTGCCGCCGACCCGCCGGCGGGCGACGACCCGAGGGCCGCCGAACCGGACTGGTCCGGGCCGTCCTGGAACCGCCCGAGCTGGGGTGACGGCTGGGCCCCGCCGTGGGCCCGCACCGACGAGCCACCGGCCCGCCGGGCCGAGGAGCCACCGGCCCGGGGAGCGGAGGAGCCGCCCGCCCGCCGGGCCGAGGAGCCCGCCGCCGAGCGCCGGGAGTGGGAGGACGACAGCGCCGCCC
>NZ_JBXUOV010000288.1:0-4421 GCF_057196585.1 Micromonospora sp. ATLC20 | reverse complement strand
GGCCGACTCGGGCGCGCCCTCCGGCGCGGCGGCGGTGGCCCCGGAGAGCCCGGCCGGACCGGAGCCGGCGTTCCCGCCGCCGCCGAAGAAGATGCCCGCCCAGCCCTTCTTGAACACGCCGTCGGTGGGCTGCCGGCCGCTGCTCTCGGGCAGGAAGGCGCGGGACAGGTCGTTCCAGGTGATCATCGGGACGATCGCGTCGATCCGCTGGTCCTGCGCGGCGAGCAGCAGGGCCAGGCCGCCGCCGTACGAGCCGCCCACCACACCGACCCGGGGGTCGCCGGCCGCGTCGAGGCGGATGTCCGGGCGCTCGGCGAGCCGGTCGAGCAGGCGCTGCGCGTCCCGCACCTCGTAGTCGGGGTTGTCCAGGTGGATCTGGCCGCCGCTGCGCCCGAAGCCGCGGGCGGTCCAGGTGAGCACCGCGTACCCGCGGGCGACCAGGTCCTCGGCGTCCGAGCGGACCGAGTCCTTGGTGCCGCCGAAGCCGTGCGCCAGCAGCACCGCCGGTACCCGCTTCGACGACGAGGCATCGGCCGGCAGGTAGAGCGTGGTGTCCAGGTCGACGGGCTCGTCACCGGAGGGCCCGGAGCGTACGGTCACCAGCGCCGCCTCGGTCCGGAAGTCGTCACCCCGCGGCCGGGCCGCCCAGACCAGCGCGGCGGCGACGAGGACGACCACCGCCACCGCGGCGACGATGCGGCGCGGATGGCCGGCCAGGGCGCGCCGGAGCCGCGCGGCGGTTGATCTCATGCGGCACACGGTACGGGCCGGCGGCTGAGCATTCGCTGAGATCCGCCGTACGTCTGTCCGGTTGCGCCGATCGTCGCGAAGCGTCCGTCATCCGCCAAAGGTCCAGAGCATCCCAGCGGGACGTATTCGGATCACGTGAATTCACATCTACAGGCGCAAACCATCGTCGATGTCATTTCTCGGCAACTCGATCACACGCTACGTACCTTTCGCCCTGACACAGGGTCACCCAAAGTGGACTGACGTGAAGCCGACTCATCGGCCGAGGTCTCACGCGCGTCCGGTTCGGCTACTTTTCCGGTCCGGTGCACGGGACTGCGTACGGCGACCTCCCGGGGCACCGATCGCCCCGCCGTCGCCGGAGGAGAACACATGACAGTCCCCGCGTCGCGGGTCCGTCGGCGGCCCGCCGTACCGGGCCGTACGCTCACCCTGGTTCTGGTGCTGGCGCTGCTGGCCCCGCTCGGGCTGATCTTCATCCAGGCCGAACGCGACTTCGCCGACGACCACGACCTGGTGAGCCGGGAGCGGCTCGGCGTCCGCTACCTGCGCGCCCTCGGGCCGGTCACCGACACGCTGGTGGAGGCCCAGGCCATCGCCGTCGCCGAGGGGGCGGTCTCCCGGGCCTCGCTCGCCGCCGCCATCGAGGGCGTCGCGGAGGTCGACAACGCCGTCGGTGACGAGTTGCGCACCCACGAACGCTGGGCCGGGCTGCGGGCCAAGCTGGAGGCGCTGCCGGACCGCGGCATCGGCGACCCCGAGGCGGCGTACCGGGCCTACGGCGAGGCGTCCGACCTGCTGCTGGCCCTCTACCGCAAGGTGCGGGAGAGCTCCGGGCTGATCCGCGACCCCCGCTCCGACTCGTTCTTCCTCCAGGACGGCATCGGCGGGGACCTGCCCACCGCGACGGTGCTGGCCGGGCGGCTCGTCGACCTGGCCCGGCTGTCCGCCAAGCGCCCCGCCGCCGAGCGCGCGCGGGTGGGCGCCGAGCTGGCCGAGCTGCGGGTCGCCGCGCTCGGTCCGGCCACCGACCTGGTCACCGACCTGCGCTCGGCGGTGGACAGCTCGGAGAGCACCGACCTGGGCGCCAACGTGCTCACCCCGCTGGACACCTACCAGCGGTCCCTGGAGACGTTCGCCGTCTACTCGGCGCCCGGCGCCGGCCGGTCCGCGCCGGGCACCGACCAGCTCACAAAAGCCGGGATCAGCGCGCAGAACGCCGCCAAGCAGCTCCGTACGGTCATCCTCGACCAGCTCGACGCGCTGCTGCGGGAACGGCTCGACACCCTGGAGCGGGACCGGCTGCTGGGCCGGATCGCCGCCGGGGCGGCGGTGCTGCTGATCGCCGGCATCGTCGCGCTGCACGTGGCCGCGCTGCGCCGGGACCGCAACCGGGCCACTCCGTCCCGCCGGGAACCGGCCGAGGCCGCCCCGGCGGCCCGCCCCGCCCCGCCGCCCGCCGTGCCCGAGGACGACCGCCAGCCGGTCGCCGTGGGACACGGTGGCGACGCCGACCGGTGGAGGCCGTTCGATGCTGCTCGGTAGGTTACGCATCCGGGGCAAGCTCGCCCTGCTGGTGATCATTCCGCTGCTCAGCATGGTCGGCCTGGCCGTACCGGTCGTCATCGACCGGGTGACCGCCGCCCGGCAGGCCGCCGACACCGCCGAGACCGTCCGCGTCGCCAGCCGGGTCGGCAGCCTGGTCCAGGACCTCCAGCAGGAACGCCTGCTCTCGATCGGCCTGCTGCTGCGGCGGGTGAGCCGCACCGAGCTGATCCAGAAGTCGGCCACCGTCGACGACCGGGTCGCCGACCTGCGCGCCGAGCCGCTCCCCGCGGCCGTCCGCGAGAGCCTCGACGGGGTACGCCGGCTGGAGGACGTCCGCAACGCCACGCTCGCCGGCCGGGCCACGCCGCAGCAGATCCTGACCGTGTTCGGCGAGGTCGACACCGCCCTGATCGACGCGCTGCGGCTGCCCTTCCGGGTGGACACCGACACCGCCGCCGGGCGGCAGGTGCTCGCCCTCGACGCGCTGCTGCGCGTCGACGAGTCCCTCAGCTCGTGCACCACCCAGATCGTGCTGGTCAAGGCCACAGGCGATCCGGAGGTCGCCCGCGCGTTCGTGGCCTGCATGGCGGCGCTCAACGTCGACAACCGGCGGTTCCGCAAGCTGATCACGCCCGAGCAGCTCAAGGTTGCCCAGCTGGACGACGCCGCGGTGGCCGCCCGGACCAGCCCGACGTTCCTGGTGGACAGCCTCCGCGACCCGGAGGGCGCGATCGCGCCGGTGCCGCTGGACGTGCTGTTCCCGTCGGCCCGGTCGATGATCACGCTGGGCCAGTTCGTGGAGAAGAAGGTCGTCGCGGACGTCATCGCGGAGACCCGCGCCCGGGAACGGGAGGCGCTGACCGCGGCCTGGCTGGTCAGCCTCGCGGCGGCCGCGATCCTGCTCGTCGTGGTGCTGCTGAGCATGACCGTGGCGCGTACGGTGGCCCGGCCGCTGAGCCGGCTCACCCGCTCCGCCGAACGGGTCGCCCGGGTCACCGAGGCCGAACTGACCCGCGTCGCCGACGACGAGTCCGAGACGGTCCCCCCGGTACGCCTCGACCCGGTGGAGGTCAGCGCCCGGGACGAGATCGGCGACCTGGCCCGCGCGTTCGACCGGGTGCAGCACACCGCCGCCCGGCTGGTCGAGCGGCAGGTCGCCGGCCGGCGCAACGTGGCGCAGATGTTCGGCCACGTCGGCCGCCGTACGCAGAACCTGGTCGGCCGCCAGATCGCGCTCATCGACCGGCTGGAACGGCAGGAGACCGACCCGGGCCGCCTGGAGCACCTGTACCGGCTCGACCACATCTCCAGCCGGTTGCGCCGCAACGCGGGCAGCCTGGTGGTGCTCTCCGGCGCCACCGGCTCGGACGGCCACGTGGCCCCGGTGCCGCTGGCCGACGTGGTCCGGCTCGCGCTCGGTGAGATCGAGGACTACACCCGCGTGGACGTGGAGGTCCCGCCCGGCGTGGCGGCGGCCCCCGCCATCGCCGGTGACCTGGTGCTGACGCTCGCCGAGCTGATGGAGAACGCCACCTCGTTCTCGCCCCCGCACACCCGCGTGGTGGTGACCGGCGAGCTGACCGACGGCGGAGCCCGGCTGGTCGTGGTCGACCACGGCATCGGCCTGACCGGGGACCGGATGGCCGAGGAGAACGCCCGGTTCACCCGGCGGGAACGCCTCGACCTCGCCCCGACCGAGGTGCTCGGCCTGTTCGTGGTCGGCCGGCTGGCCCGCCGGCACGACTGGAGCGTCCAGTTGAGCCACACCCCCGGTGGCGGCGTCACCGCGGCCCTGGAGATCCCGGGCGCCTCACTCGTGATCCGCCGTCCCGAACCGGTCGGCGTCAGCGCCGGCCGGGCCGCCGTACCCGGCGCACGCGAGCCGGAGCCGGCGGCTGTCGAGGTGCCGGCCGGCTTCGACGCCGAACTGCTGAGCCGGGCCACCCGCAGCATGTCCAGCGGCGACCCGTGGAACGCGTTCGGCCACCAGGCCGAAGGCGCGGAGCCGGCCGAGGACCACGGCCCGCCCACCGGCGGTCCGCCGCCGGTCTGGCCGCCGTCGGCCGTACCGCCGGCGCGTCCCGGGCACCTCTCCCCACCGACACCGGTCGCCGGCCCGGCCC